>JANWZE010000025.1 GCA_025054955.1 Blastocatellia bacterium
ACGTCTGACAGCCGGTTTGCCTTCCCCCCGTTTAGAGGCAGCCCGACCCGTGCCCGGCAGGCGGCGGCTACCTCTAAACGTTTGGTGGGGAACCGGTGTCAGTAGCCGCGTCTGCGCAACGGCTACCGAAGCAATTTCTTATTCGTCCCGTAGGGACGGTTGAATGAGGCTGGTCATTCATGGGCTGCTGACGGTGGCCGCCTACAGTCCTGCATTGCGCGAGCGACAGATGAATCACACGGTGGTCGCGCTCACCGGCTGCTACGCCAAGCTCGGTCTGCCCATGTTCGTGAGGCCCTCTCCATTCGTGAGCGATGGCGCCGCTCGCGCGGTTACTGTGCGTAGTATCCGAGCAATTGCACATAGAACCGCCCAGCCGTGCGCAAGCTGGCTGTCTCAATGGCGATGGCGCTGCCCGGAGCAAAGACGAGCCCACCGGTGAAATGCTGACTCCAATTCCCATGGCCGCCTTCAGGAATCCGGCAGCGGAACTTCAGTTGATCGTTTTCCATCAGGCTGTAATCGGCATGAAACCCTTGTGTGGTTGCGGTGCGATCCATGTAGGTGACAATGTCGGTCAACACAAACGTTCTACCAGCAGGCACCCTCAGCGCTGTGACTGAATCGCCCGGGTCAATTGCAATCGGTCCGAGGTGCAATATGTTTGTCGTGGCGACGCCCAGATGAGTCGGCGCCGTTTGCGCATCTTGTCCACTGGTTGTTGGACTTGTTTTACTCACCAGCATCACCAGCATGGCAACAACGCCAATAGCCAGCGTCAGTCGGGCAAGATGATTGATGAGCGTGCGAGCATGAATCTGCATCTGTTTCTTCCTCCTTCTACAAAATAAAAATCCGAATGATGGCGACGGTGGCGAGATCAGCTCCTCGACGAGGCTTTGCAGTCGCTCTCGGCCACTAGGTGAAGCCGCGATCATTTTCCTGAGCCGACGAACCGGAATGGAAACTGCGGCTCCAGCCGTACAACGCACCGGTTGCGAATCGAGCGCTGGACGGCCAACAGAGCTTGTGTGGAGAGCACAAAACTCTCGGTCAAGTCCTCGGCGCCGGTCACTCCTTGGAATTGCGCCATCATGGCTTTCAACATGGCTTCCTGTCCAAGGTCTGGTTGCAGCAGTCGCGTCGTCTTTTTACGCGAGCCGGCATATAAGGTGAGCTTATGAAATCCCACAAGATGCGCCGAGCGACCGCCGCCGCTGACATCAATCGTCTCGCGCGCGTATGGCAATTGACTGCCGCTGATGTAGCGAATCGAAGCGACGCTGCCATTGGCAAATTGCATCTGGATGGCCCAACTATCGTAGCGATGAGCAGGGTCTTTCGTCTCCAGCGCGTGAATATCCGTCGGGATGCTCTCGGCTAAGACGATGGCCAGATCAATGAAGTGACAGGCATCGCCAAACAACATCCCGCCGCCTTCGGCGCTGTCTTGATACCAGCTCTCGGCAGCCGGCGCAGCCGCGTAGACCTGACAGTGAATCTGTCGCACGTCAATGCCGGCGAAATGGTTTCGCAGTTGCTGAAGCAGCGGACTAAAGCGACGATTATGACCGATCCACAGCGTTGGATGATGCCGCTGGCGTTGCTCGAGCAGCTCAATGATCGGCTGTAGCTCTTCTTCGTTCATGACCAGCGGCTTCTCAACGAACGTGTGCTTGCCTGCTTGTAACGAGCGCGCCGCCAACTGGGCGTGACTGTCATGTCGCGTGGCGATCATGACGGCGTTGACATGCGGGTTGTTGAACAGCTCATCCGCTTCGGTTGTTGCCATGCGAAAGCCATATCGTTGCGCCAGATGATCGGCATTGGCGCCTTTGGTGGTACAAATGGCTTCGAGGCTCACATTCGGGAGTTTGGGCAGGAATGGCAGCAGCATTGACTTGCAGTAGTTCCCTGCGCCAATAAGCCCAAGCCGAACGGCAGCCGGCGCGCGATGGCCGACATACTGGAAGGTGCGAAGCTGGCTCGGCGCCGGCGTCGTTTCCGATTGAGGAAATTGGAAGACAATGCCGACAGCCTGTTTCAACGTACCGTTGGCGATGCCATCAAAGGCCGCTTCAGCTTGGTCGAACGGAAACCGATGGGTGATCAGTCGTGTTACGTCCACTTTGCCATGCGCCAGCAACTGGAGAAACGCTTGCATATTTCGTTGCGCTGTCCATCGCACATAGCCGATGGGATAATCCTGCCCGCGATGAATGTAGTGCGGATCGTGAATGCCGGCGCCCATAGCGCGGCTGAAGCGAAAATCAATTTCCTTCTTGTAATAATCACGCCAGGGCAGCTCGATATGCGTATTGCCCAGACAGATGACACGACCACGATCACGAACCAGCGCGGCAGCCATCTCGATCGGCTCGTTACTGTCCGTCGAGGTGGTCAGGAAGACAGCATCCACGCCTTGTGCGTGACTGACCTGCACGGCGTGATAGAGGGCCTCATCAAGCGAATTCGTACAGGCCGCATCAGCGCCGTTTTGTCGAGCCAGTTCACATTTGAATGGGTCCACATCAATGCCCACCACACGGCAGCCGTTGGCGCGGCACAGTTGCACCAAGAACTGGCCAAGCATGCCCAGGCCGATCACGGCCACCGACTCGCCCAATTCCAATCGCGCTTGACGCACGGCCTGCAACGCAATGGTGCCGACCGCGGTGGCGCTGGCCGCTTCCAAACTGACGCCGGATGGGACGTGAGCCAGCAGCGAGTGCGGCACGGCATTGAATTCAGCATGAGTGGCCATGCCCTCGTCACCAATGCAGGCGACACGGTCGCCAACGCGGAATCCTTCAACTTTCGCTCCCACTTCGACGATCACACCGGCGCAACTGTAGCCGAGCGTTGTCGGCGCTTTTAATCGCTCCTGGACTTTGCGGATGGTTGGCATCACCCCTTGTTCGCGCAGCGTCTGAAAGACCAGTCGGACTTGATCAGGCCGTTCTTTGGCTTTCTCCAGCATGTTCATACGCGCTTGCGAAACTTTCATTTTCTCGGTGCCGACGCTGACGAATGAATAGTGGGTCTGAACCAACACCTCACCGGCGCGAATCATCGGCACGGGCACGTCTTGACATTCCAACCGACCGTCTCCGTAGTATTGCAATATCTGTTTCATTGTCGCTTTTCCTCGTTATGCATCACCGGCCGTTCGATCTTCACCGCCGGCCGAGCGGACCAATCAACCCTAACGGCGCACGTCGTTAAACCGATAGGCGAGACCTTAGAGTGGAGGCGGAGCGCGAAGCGGCTAGGGGGGTCCAAATTCCATTTCGCGCTCTCTGGTGCTCCACTCTAAGCTCGGGCCCGGTGGGACGTCTGAAACATTCCGAGCAACGTACGTCCCCACTGGGCGAGGCGTGGCGATTTCTTCACCCATGCTTTGGTTTCACACCACGCTCGATGAACCTGATAATCCACGGGCCGACGAAAGACGCGAAGCGCGTAATTAGACCGGCAATGATTGGCGAAACGATATTTGAATGGCTCTTCGCCGATTGTGAAATCGAACTCTGCGACGCCCTGCTCAATAGCATATTCGAGCAAATACTTAATCAGCACTTCGCCTGGCGAATGCTGGGCGTATCGCACATTGAAGGTGGGCTTGTACCACATCAGGCGGCCGTCATATTCAAAGCCGAAGTGAAAGGCGATTGGTTCATCATTGAATAACACCACCGAAAACAACAACCAGCCGGTCGGCGCCAACCGATAGACTAACTCGCGATAGAACGAACGCTGCTGCTTATCCAGAAACTGGCTCGGCGTATCAGTCAATGCGCGGCGCTCGATGTGCTGCTCAAAAAAGAGATCGAGATAACCGATGATCTCATCAACGCTGTGGCAGTTTTTGAACTGCAAGCGACCGTTGCGCTGAAAGTAGTTGACATGACGCCGCAGGCTTTTCTTTCGGATGACCTGAGCATCTTCCACCGGATCGCCAAGCAATCGCGTAGGCGCTTCATACAAAAACCGGATGTCGGTCCGATAGCCGCGTTGACGGAAGCACTGCGATAAATGATCCAGCGTGCTGGATGTATTAGGCACGTCATGCAAATGAATCACATCCCACAATTGCGAGTAATCCATTAGCCACTCGGCAAACTTAGGCAATACATCTGGCCGCGCACGGTCTACGATCAAGTCGCAAAAGTCGGAGGCCCCCAGCCCGATCAACTGAACGACCCGTCGGGTTTGTCCAAAGCGTCGTCGTTCCGACACCATCAACGGAGCGATGCCCACCAGCTCGTCGCCAGCTTCGGCGAGCAATATCAGCGGACGAGCATTGCCCCTGAGCGTCTTCCACCAACTGACATGCCACTCATAGGTTTGAAAAATCGTAGAGGTCTGGCTGCGCTCGGCCAGCTCATTCCATTGCAGACGGCGCGCCGCCAGCGCGTTCAGGTCATTGACCAACGTGACCCGAATCGGAGGCGAGGAAACCGGAGAAAACGCCGGCAGCGTCTGGCGCATGACTGTGCTCATGTTTGCCACGTCCTGCGAAGCAGTCTTCTTAACTGATACCATGGCTGCATGGCTCCTGCTAATTTCATCTTGAAATAGGCGCGACTCGATTCTGGGCCGATTCCCACCCGTTGTAGGGCGAAGCGATCATACTGAGGGGAAACGAAGCCTCCAACAGAAGCGAACGCACAGGTGAATCCTTGGGCTCGCAGTTCCCGCTTGAGCGCTTCATTGAAGTCTGCTTCAGTGCCGTTGGGATAGGCGAAGAAGCGGGCCGGTTGGCCGAGCAAGGCTTCCAGTTTCTGTTTCGAGATTTGAATCTCTTGCTTGGCTCGTTCAAACGGAAAGCGGGTCAGGATTTCATGCGATTCAGTATGAACGCCAAAGGTGATCAAGCCCTCCTGCGCCATCTGCTGGATTTCATGCTTGCGCAACATGGCATAGGGCGCATCCGCGTCCGAGAGCGCGCTCAGATCAACGTTGAGCCGTCGGGCAATTTCACTCAACCAGCGATTCTTTTGATCCACTGGCAACGTCTTCATGTACTCGATCAATCGGGTGAAGGCGCGCTGCCGTTCGGTCAGGCTGCGCAGCCAATGTGTCCCGTCGCCGAGGTGTCGCAAATCCAACCATTGAACGTTGGTGCGATAGATAGCTTGAAACAACACGTCCGGCCACAATGCCTGCTCGGTATCGAGATAGCCCGTCACCAGGAAAATCGTTGCCGGCAAGCCGAACTCCTTCAAAATCGGATAGGCGACGGTGTAGTTATCGCGGAATCCATCATCAAACGTGATGACCACAGAATGAGGTGGAATCGGCTGTCGTTTCAACAGCAACTCGACATAATACGGCAACGGCAGCACCCGATGATGCCGCGCCAGATAGCTCATCTGCCAGCGGAACTCACTCTGGCGAATCGCCCATGGCGGCAGCGGCTCAACGTCATCGCGCGCTACACTGTGATATAACAGCACGGCGGCCTTGTCGCGATTGATATAGCGCAGCACATAGTGCAGGCCGAGCGCTTGCATCATCGCGGCTCCGATTGCTTTCAAACCCAGATTCTTCATCACAACGTTTACCTCCTTTGGTGACGTCGCCCGATAGCTATGCTGATGACTTGCTCCTCT
Organism: Blastocatellia bacterium; assembly: GCA_025054955.1. Lineage (NCBI taxonomy): Bacteria > Pseudomonadati > Acidobacteriota > Blastocatellia > Blastocatellia bacterium. The sequence continues at coordinate 5,616 of JANWZE010000025.1, forward strand.
GCTGAGTAAACACGCTCTCGTCACGTCACGTCGTCACGCGGCTTCGCGGCGCAGGCTCAGCAGCAGGCCATGCCTCGCGCCACTGAGCAGACGGGCTGGTCAGGCCCTTCCTACTCTTCCGTCTGACCGAACAACATGACAGCCGGCGTTTTCAAAATGATCTTCAGGTCTAGCCAGAGCGACCAATTCTCGATGTAGAAAATATCCAATCGGATCATCTCCTCGAAGGGTAAGCGATTGCGTCCGCTCACTTGCCACAGCCCGGTCAATCCCGGTTTGATGTGGTGCCGAGCGCGTTGATAAGCATTCGTACCTTCCACTTGATATACCGGCAGCGGACGCGGTCCTACCAAACTCATCTCGCCACGCAGCACGTTGATCAATTGCGGCAGCTCATCCAGACTGAAGCGCCGGATGAAACGTCCCACTTTGGTGATACGATCATCGTTACTGACTTTGCCGTAGAGCGGCTTGTCTTGGCTGCCTTGATTGCCGCCATGACCGTTGTTGGCAAGCATCTGTCGGACGGCTTCCCGATGCGCGCGATCATCGCTATCGGCGCGCATGGAGCGGAACTTGTTGACGACAAAGACGCGCCCATCCATGCCGACACGCTCTTGTTTGTAGAAGACCGGCCCTGGCGACTCGCGCTTAATCCACACGGCAATGATTAACCACAACGGACTGGTCAGCGCCATGAGCAAGCTGGAGGCCACCACATCAATGGCGCGTTTCAAGTAGCGATTCAGCCCGGTGATCGGCTCCTCGAACAACTTGACCATCGGCAACACGCCAATCTGGGCAAAGTCGGTCTTCTGCGGCAGGCAATTGAACAAATTGGGAATGACATGATACCGCACCTGCTGCGAGTGACCGGAGCGCATGATCGTTTCAAACAGCACTTGGGGATCAAGCTTGCTGTCTGTAATCAACACCTCTCGGACGGCGTAGCGGCGAATCAGTTGGGGCAACTCTGCGACCGTGCCGATGATCGGCAGCGGCGACGGCTCGCTGAGGCTGAATCGGTCGGCTGATGTCACGACGCCAACAACGTGGTATCCAAGCCGCGGCTTGCTGACGATCTCTTCCAGGCAAACCTGAGCCATCTCACCATCACCGATAATAATTGCCGGAATAATGTTCAGCCCCTTGCGTCGCGCGGCAATTTGAATCATGCGGATGCCGAGACGCACCACCAGCAAGCCGTATAACACAAACAGACCATCCAGCAGCAACACATGCCGCAACAGCGACAACTGATGCGCATCTTGCGCGCTCGAAGACAGAAACGCGATCAACATCAAAATGACGCTGCCGACGGTGGTTGCTTTGATGATATTCCACAGATCACGCATCAGGGGAAATTCACCGTACACGCGATAGAGACCGAAATACCATATCGCCCCCAATCGAATGAACGGAGCCGACCAAACGAGCGGCCACATAAGCTGAAATGACGCTGTCATGGCTGTTGACCATTCTGCCCAGCTTGACCAAGCAAACAACGGCCACTGCGTGAACACCCGGTGGGCGAGCAGCAGACTGCCCCCACAAATGAGCAGATCCAGCGCGATCATCGCGCCAATCAACACCTGCGCCAAAGATGATCCTGCCTTGGCCACTTGCTCGTGTTGCCAGGGCAAGTCTGATACGTGAACCATTTGACTCATAGAAAACACCCCCTCGCCAATCGCCATCAGCATGACGGCGCACGCTGATAGCCGGTTTCACTCACCCAGCAGCTCTTGCGCACCCGGCAGCGGCAACTCAACGATGAAGTTGGCCCCCTGGTGTTCCCGGCTGCGGACGTAGATTTCACCATCGTGATTTTTGATGATTTGATAGGCAATCCATAAGCCTAAGCCCAATGCCTGCGTGGGCGGTTTGGTGGAGAAGAACGGATCGAACACGCGCGTTAGATGCTCTCGCGCGATGCCCGGACCGTTGTCCTGGAACGATACGACGATCACGTCGGTGGCCATCCACACACCGCGCGTTTGACGGCGCGTTTGAATCGTCAACTGACGGTCATGGGCCACGTCCAGCAAGGCGTCTTTGGCGTTATCCACAATTGCCAGGAAGGCCACTTGAAGTTGTTGCGGGTCGGCCAGAACGCTGAGTTTATTCAATGACTCATCCAAATCCATCGTGACCTGGATGTGGTAGCCTTGCAGCTCATACTGGCGTAACGCCATCATCTGTTCGAGCAACTGATTGATGTTGGTTTGTGTGATCGCGGGCTGACGAATCTCGGCCCAGGTGGCCAGCGTATCAAATGTGCGCTTGGCCCGTTCCGCGCCATGCGCGATGATCTCCAGGTTGCTCTTCAGCTCGGGCGAAAGATCAGGCAGTTCCAATGTCAATTCGGTATAGCCGACCACAGGCGTTAGCGCGTTGCGCACTTCGCCGACCAGATTGCCAATCAACCGCGTGACCGCTTCGAGCTTGCTCGCCTGCAGTTGACGGTCGCGAGCCATTTGTTGTTCTGTTGTATCGGTGGCCACCAATTCAACGGCTGGGGCTCCTTCAAAATCAATCAACGAGCCAATCAGCGTCAACAAGACTTCTCGACCGTCCTTGGCGAGCGCCCATGCATCCAGGCTGGGCACCCGCTTGCCCGCGCGGATCCACTCGTAGGTTTTCACCACTGCTTCTCGGCTCTCAGGCATAAACAAATCGCCCACGTTCATCTGCACCAGCTCATCAAGCGTGTAGCCCAGCAGCTCCATGGCCGCTCCGGTGGCATACCCGTAGCGTCCTTCCTGAATGACCAGGATGGCAGCGCCGCTGCCTTGCGCCAGCGGCACGTAGGTCATCGTGTTCGCTCGCAGCGGTTCCAGCTCCTGTTGCAGCGACTGATACTGCTCAGCGTTGACCAGCGCCATCGCGCTATGGTGCGCCACCGCCTCAAGGAACGCCAACTCGCCGTTGATGATCTGACGAATGTCATCAACATCTTCGAGCATTATGAAGCCGATCAGCATCCCTTTGGCCAACAACGGGACGAGCAACAGCGATTTGATCCTCAACTGCGTTGTCCAACTGGACGGGATCAGTGGGCTGTAGAATGTGTCTTCGATGATTGTGATTTGATCACGGTCAAACAGATGCCAGTGTTCGTGAAACCATCGCGCTCGTTCCGCATCAACCGTGTCGGACACGCGCCACCGGGGCGTGCCGGTCTCCGTTCGCGCTACGGATAAAGCAGGCACGGGTTCCTTCTCCGCGATCAAGAACAGGTGGCCCCGGTCGGCGCCCGCTGCGCCCACCATCATGCTGGTGGCCATACGCATGACCTCACGCCGATTGAGCGTCGTGTGGAGCAATCCGGCGATCTCTGCCAATGTGCTCTTGCGCTTGATCTCACGCGCTTGCGCGCTGACCACTTCGGCATGATGCAGTCCGATGCTGATTTGATCGGCCAGCACGCGGAACCACTGTTTATCCGTTTGATTGAATCGTTCGCCGGAACGCTTGTTGGCCCAGAGCAGCGCCCCCAACCGCGTCGGGCCGACGCGCAAAGCGCCCATCAGCAGCGTCTGCAAGCCCACTGTCTGCGCCATGTCGCGGTATTTCTCAAATCGCGGATCGGTCGCCATGTCATCAACGATGCAAGGTTCGCCACGCTCCCACAAAGCGCGCAGCAGCGTTCCCTCTTTCACCGAAAACTGAATGGCGTCAACCGCCATCGGATCCAGCCCATACGCCGGCGCCTGACCGAGCAACATCTGTCGCGGCTCGTCATAGCGCAGAATGACGCATTTCTCTATATCGAATGCCTCGCCCACCATCTTGGTAGCAGTGCGAATGATCTCGACCTGCTCCGTCGTCAAACTCAAGCGACGAGCTAACCCAGCAACCGTTTCCAGCCACAACGTTTGTTGTCGAGACCCTTGTGTTGATCCATTGCTTTGTTGCGTTGCGGATGAATTGTTCATGAACGATGATCCCCTTGTGAAATTCACCGTCGCGCAGCCACTGAACTCATCCTGCAAAACGCAGTGACCGCTCGGATGCTAACGGCCCCCCTTCCATCTGATCGTTCTTACTCTCTCCCTACTCGATTGACATCTGATGTCCTAAACTGGCTCTCGAACGCGCCAACGTCCGGGCGCTGACCATCGAACTCCTCCAGGTAGACGCCGTCGCCAGCTTCCCACACGAGCGTCGTGTCGGTCACTAGCGTCTGGCGCAGCTCGTGAATTCTGAGAATGGTGGCCGGCGGATTGCTGCCGATGCGTATACGATCGCCGCGCTTCAGACCATGCCCATCGGTGAAGTACGAAACATCCACCACAGGAACGACCGTACCGGAACCGGCCGCCACCGTCGCCGTCAACGGCACAGCGGCATCAATGCCAGGAGAGCCGCTGGCCAAACGATAATCGCCCGCCGCAGCGTTCACAAACTGCGGCTCGGCGCTGAAGTTATTCATCATCCATTGCGGATAGCGTTGCTGATAAACGGCCAGCGATTGTTGGCCAGCCAAGCTGGTAATATCCAGCAGTGGCGCGCGGCTCAGACCATTGCCGGCAAAGGCATACCCCGCGAAAAACTCCGGCCCAAAGCTGGCCCGCGGCAGCAGGTCAATGCGCACTTGCACGGCGTCGCTCTGCCAGCTATTGCCGCAGACGAGATTGTTCTTGAACTCGTTCTTGCTCAGGTCCACGCCGGCAACGCCGAAGTTCAAACAAGCTATCCCAATGCCTCCGTTGTTGATGATCGTGTTATGATAAATGCGATTGCCATAGACATGGGGCGCTTCGCTCCAGCCGTTGATATAGAGGCCGCCGCGATCCTGCCCGACAATCAGATTGCGACGAATGATAGTCTCGGCAGCCGCCAGTTGAATGGCTGGACCAACTCGATCACTCATCCCCCTTGGCCGACCACCGACGAAGAGGTTTTCCTCAATAACATTGCGTCGCGCCACAAACTGCTGGCCGAGGGCAAACGACGGATTGACGCGCCAAACCAGATCAATCCCTTTTTGCCAATTGTTCGCAAAATAATTCCGCCGAACGATGTTGAACGATGTATCAATGCCCAGCAACGAATGACCCGCATTGATGAACAGGTTGCCCTCGATCAGGTTGTGGTCGGCATGTTCGCTCAAGCGCACGGCGTCGCCCCATTGGCTGGCCGGCTCTCCCCAGTGATAAAAGAGATTCCCCACAAGACGATTGAATGAGGAGCCGCTGAAGAGATTCAGCCCGGAAAACAACGTCTCGGCGCTGCGCCCGTTGCCGATGAATGTGTTGTTGATGATCTCGTTGTAGTGGCCGGCGCGAATTTCTCCCCAGCCTTTGATGGGATTGCGAAAGATGAGCCCTTCGATGGTGATGTAGGACTTTTCGTAAAGCTGGATGAGCTGACGCGCGCCTTCAATGATCACCTCTTGGGCGTCAACGGCTCGGTAGCTGATGCGTTGTTGCTCTGCGCCTGAGCGCCGCGGCGCAATCGGTTCACGATATATACCTTGATACAGGAGCACGCAATCGCCGGGCTGCACGAGCGCATTGGCTTTGGCCAGTGTGCGCCACGGTGTTGTCGGCGTCAGGCCGTCGTTGTTGTCATTGCCCGCAGCGGCGCTTACATGGTAGATGACCGGCTCATGCGCCACAGTTGGCTTGATCCATCCAGAGATGATCATCAATCCACCAACCCAAAAAATCATCAATGTGCGGCCCAACACGCGCGCTCTCCCCCGAAAAATAGTCCACGAAGCACGCTAACGATGCGAAAGGGAAGAATCCGAAATCCCAAGCACGAAACCCGAAACAAGTTCAAAATCCGAAACCCCAAGCACGAAATCCGAAACGACGTGGAAATTGGTCTCTGCGTTGCCTTACGGTCGTCCCGACCGGGCTCTATTGACCTCAACCGACGCCATGCGAAGCTGCGGCTGATTGACGCTGCTTGGCTCAGGCTCATAGGAAATTGGCTGGTCACGGCGCGACGCCAGCCGATAAGCGGCCAGTAACTGCGGAACAGAATGCGACCACAGCAACTGCGTTTCCACACGCCGACGCCCGGAGCGCCCCATCTGCTCGCGTTTCCGCTCATCGCGCAACAATTCCAACAAGCACTGGACGAAGTCGGCCTCTTCGTTGGGCTTGGCATAGAGCGCGGCATCTTGCGCCGTGGCGCGCGTCTCGGTCAGGTCAAATGCCACGATCGGCTTGCCGAAGGCCATGTATTCACCAATTTTGTTCATGGTAGATTTGTCAGAAAAGGCATTGCGCGGCAGCGGGTCCACACACACATCGGCGGTGGATAAATAGCGACAGACATCGTGATCGGAGAGTCGCCCGGTAAACAGAACGTAGTCACTGAGACCAAGCTGTTCACTGAGCGCTTTCAACTGATTGAACTCCGGCCCTGACCCGATGATGGCGCACAGCACATCACGATAACCGACTTGATAAACCATGTGATGCATGGCGCGGATCAGGTAATCAACCCCGTCGTGATTGCAGAGCATGCCCAGATAACAGATCAAATGTCGGCGACCTTGCTTGAGTGCCGGCTCTGGCGGCAGCGGCCGGAGCCGATCGAAATCTGGTCCGTTGCGCACAATGAAGACCCGATCCGGCGGCACCTGCCCGCGCAACAGCGCGATCCGACGATACGACTCATTGGTGGCGATCACAACGTCAGCCGTGCGGAATGTCTGTCGTTCCAGAAACAACAGCCAACGATAGAGGCGGTCAGGTTGGCGATTGCGATACTTCGCCAGATACAACTCCGGGCACAGATCATGGTGATCGAAGATGAACCGCTTGCCCCAGAGCTTATAGAACCTGGCCAGCAGCCAATAGGTGTCCGGGGGATTGCACGCCTGAATGATGTCGAACCCGTGCTTGTACCAGACTTTCAGTGAGAGCAGCAGCGTCATCAACCAACCATAGGCGAATTCGACGACATAGCCCAACAATCCGTCAGCTTGCGTGGGCGCTTTATAGCGGTAGATGTGAATCCCGTTCAGACAATCATACGAGCCATAGCGCTTGCCAAAGTTGGCATTCGGCTCGCCCTGCGGACAGATGATGCTGACCTCGTAGCCTGCCTCGCGCAAGGCATTGGCTTCCAACCAGACGCGACGATCAAACGGAACGGGCAGGTTATGAACGATGATCAGGACTTTGTTACCAGCAGATGCCATAATAATCCCTCTCCTTAAATGGTTTTGGATCCACCAACCGAACCAGATCAATGATGGTGTGATGTCCATTGACTCGATGGAGCGCGTCCGCAAACAGCGGCGAGCGTGTGCCAATGACAAGCACGTCACAGGAGTCAATCACTTCATCGAGCGATTGGCACATTAACGAAGAGACGTGTGGAATCTCGCGCTCGATAAATTCCCGATTCGCTCCGCACAAGCGCGCCAGAGAAACATTTTCATCGAAAATTTTCAGCGTGTACCCTTTGCCCAGCAGGCGCTCGATCACTTCGACAACCGGGCTGTTGCGCAGATCATCGGTGCCGGCTTTGAAGCTGAAGCCAAGGAAGCCGATCCGCTTGCGTCCCGTCTTCATAATCAACTCGACAGCTCGCCGAATCTGCATATCGTTGCTGGGCAGCAGCGATTCCAGCATCGGCAACGACAGTTCAAGCGAACGCGCCCGCTGCACCAGCGCGCTGACATCTTTGGGCAAGCACGAGCCGCCAAAGGCGAATCCCGGCTTGAGGTAGTAGGGCGATAGATTCAATTTCGTGTCCGCGCAGAAAATGTGCATGACTTCATGACTATCCACGCCCAGCTTCTGACAGATGATGCCGATTTCATTGGCAAACGTCACTTTCAGCGCGTGAAATACGTTGTCGGCGTACTTGATCATTTCGGCGACGCGCACGTCGGTGATGAAACGCGGCGCGTCAATATCGGTATAGAGCGCCATCGCCTTCCAGGCGCTCTCTGGATGATCAGCGCCGACGACGATCTTGGGCGGCTGAAAGAAATCCTCAACAGCGGTCCCTTCGCGCAGAAACTCAGGATTGACGCATAGCTCAAAGCCTTCGCCAAACGGCTTGCCAGAGGCCGCTTCGAGCACTGGTAGGATTTCGTTATGTGTGCTGCCCGGCAACATCGTGCTGCGAATGACAATGGTATGCTTGGCCGGCTTGTCGGCTAAGGCCAGGCCGATTTGCCGCGCTACGTTGCGCACGTATTTCAGGTCGAGGCTGCCATTGCCATTGCTCGGCGTGCCGACACACACCAATGAGAGTTCCGTCTGCTGAATCGCGCGGGCGACATCGGTCGTGGCAGAGAGCCGACCGCGCCTGACGTTCTCGCTGAGCAATTCTTCCAAGCCCCCTTCGACAATCGGCGACCGCCCCTCATTGACCAGATCAACTTTGGTCGGATTGATGTCAACGCCGATCACGCGATGCCCAACGTGAGCCAAACACGCTGCCGAGACACAGCCTACGTAACCTAATCCAAGTACGCTTACGTCCATGATGACTACCCCCTCTTATCAGAAATCAACTCTTACCGTGACAGCTGTTGCGCTTTACGCCGCGCGATGTTGTGGCTTGTCAACGGAAATCAACTGTTAGCATGATGAATAACTCTTCCTTGCGTAGCTGTTCCTCGTTCACCGTGAGGCACTCGATCCTTCCCGAACGATTCGACGAAATGCCGAAGGTTGTATCGTGATGGTGGTGATAAACTGGCATGGCCCCGTGATGCGCCGCCGGCCGACTACGGTGGGAATGGGATGCTTCTGTCCAAGCGTGTAAGACCGCCAGCCCAGCGGCGGCGTTTCTTGACCTTGAACCAGCATCTGCTCAAGTTGCTCATCTAGGTGCAACCGGACGCGCACGCCATCATTTTCAATTTCCCATGCCTCATGACTGCGACGCACCTGGCACGCTTCAGAAAAGTGAAAGAACTGCTCCACCAGATGCTCGCCCGCCGCTTCAATTCGGTCAGTGATGCGGAACACGTGCCGTTTTTTATCGAAGGCGACTTCGCGTTGATGGGTCACCGGATCAGCGAGCCGCAGATACCCTGTATGATAGCCTTTGACCACGTCGGCTTCCGCGTTCGACTCCCACCCCTGCAAGAAGGCATCCGCCTTCTCCGACCACATGAAGTTGCCGGTGATGACCGACTGATCCACCTGATCAATGCGAATCGTATTGTGCGCAGCAGTGCTGCGGAAATAATCGCGCCATACTTTTTCGCTGTGATAGCAGTAGGTGCCAGGATCAATGAGGATTTCGCGTCCGGCTACTGTCAGCGTTAAACTCAACGCATCCGCATGACCATGAGCCGCCAGGGAGCCATACCCCAGCGGCCCACAATCAAACACCGCGACCACTTCGTCATCAGCCGTTGCGCCAGCCCGCATGATGTAATAACCGCTCTCAAACGCGCGCGACTCTTTCCACACTGCCGGCTGCGATTTGCTGCGACGTCGCGTCGGGCTGCCGCCAAGCAGCCAGTAGGTGCGTTCGTCAAACTCAGGCGCCATGGCGGCAAAATCGGCGCGACCAAATAACGTGGCGCCGGTGGCCAGCAGCGAACGTGCGCGACTGACCGACGACTCGCCCAGTTGCACTAACAGTCCATTGTCGTCATCCCCGATATGAGGCAGCCGCCCGCGACAATCCATCAACGCCGCGATGAACTCCATCATCTTCTCCAGCCGCTGCCAGTATTGCTCCGGGAACGGGAACCCGTTCTGCTCGCCGAGCAATCCGGCCAGCAGCAAGTATTCCAGCACGAGACAATGGTACGCCGTCGCTTGCTCGGCATTGACGCCGTCCGGATGATTTTGCAGCAACGCTTCGCGCACGAGAATCCGATGGCTCTCATCGCGCCATACGGCCGCATGTTTCAATTCAGGGAAATAGACGGTTGTCACGAACACGCCTGTCGCCTCGGCAATCAGGTGATTATTGGCTGAAGAATGACGCGAATAATTCTGCGTGATCAATTCCAGATGCTGATAGATGCTGTGCAGCAATTGACTGGTGAATGCAGGAGTGACGCACGAAGCCGGCTGAATCCACTCATACGCCCAAATCCAACTGATCAATCGAATGGCCGCTTGCTCGGCAGTCGTCCAATTGACGCCCATCATATACGGGCACTGTTCGATCCAACTTTGAATCTGGCTGACAATTTCCGCAGCGTAGCGTTCATCGCCGGTCAGATGATAGGCCTTGGCTAACGGGACGAAATGCTGATGCCGATTCAGCTCCCAGATGTATTTCACATCGCCGACCAACCGTTCGTCGCGATAATCTACGCGCGGCGCATAGATGAGCGGGCACATGCGATGATGATAGTAGTTGTAGTTCCACAGAATCGGATCGCCCAGTGGCGCTCGATGCAACGCAAAGAAGGTGAACCGATGCTCCAGCAGGTCCTCAGCCAGTGCAATGGCCGATTCCCGCGAAATGGCCATTGGCGGCGGCGCCGTGCGCAATTCCAGAAAACGGGTTGGACGCGGTCGCGCCAGATACTCATTCAGTTCGCGTTCAGTGAGCTGGAAGTAATCGCTGAGCGGCTTGGTCTTGTGATTAAACGCATGCTTGGGCCATTGCAGCCACTGACGGGCAGCCGTCCGCGCGCGATGGCCGATCTCCTCCAACGACATCAGCGACAACCGTCTCAAGTACCAATTCAACGATGACATGTCCAAACCTCAGACTTCCGACGCCAGCCTGTTAACGTCACCATGCGATGCCGCCCGCAGTGGCTTGCGGCCAAAGACAAACCGGTGCCAGCCCCAACGCCGACCGAGAAACTGAACGAGACGCTCCGGCAACAATCGCCCGATCAATGGCCAGTGCAGCCGGTTGAAGTGCCACACCTCGGTCCGCACATCGGTGAAATCCTTAAACAAAGCCAATGCCTCGGCGGCCGTGTAGACTTTGGCCAGCGGACAATCCGGCCCGTCGGTGTTCATACTGATCCATTCCTGCTTGCTGAGCCGACCACGCGTCAACATGATTTCACGATGCCGTTCCAGCTTCCATCGCTCAAAACCAGTCAGCTTGGCCACCAACGCCGGCATGAACGATGGATACAACAGCCAACGAAAGAGCTTTCGCAGAAACATGATTTGCAGGTAATAGTTGATCGAGGTCTTGTTGTAGATCATCACGCAGAGTGTGCCGCCGGGTCGCAACACGCGGTACATCTCTCGCACAATCGCCTCGGTATCCGGCGAATGGTGAATGACACCGCAACTATAGACATGATCGAAACTGGCGTCGGCAAATGGAATGCGTTCCTCTGCATTGGCTACTTCAAATCGCCCTGGAATACCGAACAGCTCAAATCGCTCCCGCGTAATGGCCACGGCTGTCGGCGCCAGATCAATGCCGGTATATCGCGCGCCGTGCCGGGCAAATTGGAACCCATCAGTTCCAATCCCACATCCCACTTCCAGCACATCTTTGTCCTTGAACTGGTCGAATTGAGCCACAATCGGGATATGTGGCTCCGTTTCAAACCGCCGGCGCTCGATCTCTTCAAAATAGGCTCGACGATCCGTTCGGTTTGAATATGAACTGTTGCATGGATGAGCCTCCCAAAACGCTCGCACATCGGCAATCTGTACCCCCATAGCTGTACCCCCCTATTGGACATCGCGCTCAGACATCAGGCATCAGTCGTCAGACTCCCGTTCATAGTTCGGGGTCTGATGTTTGAAATCGAGGTCTGTGGTCCGACGTCTAAGACTGAAGGTCTGAAGTCTGCGGCCTATTCAACGGTTTGCGGCCGTAGACCATGCGATGCCATCCCCAATGACGCCCAAGAAATTTGACCAGTCGCATCGGCATCATCTTCCCAATGAATGACCAGTGCGATGGCTCGAAATACCAGACGTCTGTTCGCACATCTTCAAAATCTTTGAACAACTCGAGCACCCCTTTCTCGTCATAAACCTTGGCATAGGGACAATACGGACCATCGGTGTTACGGCTGAGCCACTCGGCATTGCTCATCTTCGGATGCGTGCGCAGCAATTCGTGGTGTCCCTTCAAGGCATAGTAATCGAGTCCAAACACCTTCGACAACAATCTGGGCATGAACGCCGGATACAACAGCCAACGGAAGAGCTTCCGCAAAAACATGATCTCGATGTAGTAATTGATTGAGGTCTTGTTGTAGACCATTACCGTGAATGTGCCGCCAGGCCGCAACACGCGATACATCTGCTTGACAATGGCCGGCGTGTCTGGTGACACATGAATGACGCCGAAGCTATAGATGTGATCAAAACTGTTATCCTCAAACGGCATCTCTTCAGCATTGCCATTTTTGAAATGGCCGCTGACGCCATAGAGTGAAAACCGTTCTCGGCTGATTTCGATGGCAGCCAGTGTCAAATCCAGCCCAGTGTAGCGCGCGCCGTGCCGGGCAAACTGCAATCCATCGCATCCCATGCCACAGCCGATTTCCAGCACATCTTTATCTTTGAACCGGTCAAACTGCGCGACGATCGGGATATGCCATTCGACGCGGTAGCGGCGTTGTTCAAGCTCATCAAAATAGGCTTTGCGATCTGTCTGATTTGAGTAGCGGCTATTACAGGGATTCGCATTCCAGAATGCTTGCACATCGCTAATGCTGATATGCGGCATGTTGGGATCTCCTGAACCTTTCATGACATTTGAAGCTGTTGCCATTGTGTTGTCTCCTCCGAGAAGTGAAGTTATCAATCCGTGTCATGATTGCCCGACAGCAACGGTGATGCTGCCCTCTATAGACTTCTTCCCTGACTCTGCTTAGTTGATGAATGTCTGATGCCAGAGCGCGAACGTGAGCAGCGAAAACACTACCGGCCCGGCGTCTTTCGTTCCCGCTTCATTTGCTTTAATCAACTGCCGAACGGCCGATGGATCAAAGTAGCCTAATTGCTTCAGGCTCGACTCGCTGAGCAATTCATCAACCATCGGGCGGAGATAATGCGTTAACCAAAATCGTATCGGCACGCCGAAAGCGGCCTTCCGCCGATAAAGCGCGTCGTGCGGCAAGAGTCCTTCCAACGCTTTTTTCAGCACATACTTTTGCTGACGCACGCCGACTTTCAGATGAGGCGGGATAGTGGCCACGAAATCGAACAGATCGTTGTCCAGCAGCGGCACGCGCAGTTCCAACGAATGTGCCATACCGGTTTTGTCGCCATACAGCAGGTTGTGCGATGGCAAAAAGGCGTGCATGTCCAGATTCAGCGCCCGATGCAGTGGGTCCAGCTCCTTGGGCCCAAGCAGGTGACTGACAAAAATATCAAACGGCGCATCGGCGCGACCGTTGAGCCGAGGCGCCAGCAAGGCGCGTAGGTCTTCGCCATTGGCATAGCTGATGAATCCGATGTGACCTTCAGCAAAATTCTTATGAGCATGCTCAGCGAATTTTTTCAATCGGCGCAGCAACGTGACGTGCCGGCCACCGATCACCATCGGCGCGGCCTGCAACGAATGGCCGATCAATCGCAACAGCGACGCGCCGATCAGGCTCTGGCGCAGCCAGCCGGCCAGTCGCGCCGCGCGATGCCACGGATACCCGCCGAACATTTCATCGCCGCCCTGCCCGCTGAGCAGCACCGTCACTTCCTCTTTAGCTCGGCGTGCCACCAGAAAGCTGGCAATCGCGCCGCTATCGGCAATCGGCTCATCCATGTGCCAGATGACTTTCGGCAGCACCTCGGCCAGCATCGGCGGCTCAAACATGATCTCGCGGTATTGCACGCCAAATTGACGACCCAGTTGTCGCGCCCAGGTCACATCGCTCTTGGCGCCGCCGACGTCCGATTCATGATCGGGATAACCAATGGTGTACGCTTTGATGTCCTCCACGCCCACCTGACGCATCATGGCTAGCACCGCGCCGGAATCCACGCCGCCGCTGAAGCTCAAGCCTAACGGCACGTCAGCGATCAGTTGACGGCGCACCGATTCGGCCAAGCGAAAGCGCAGCTCCTCAATGCATTCCTGCTCGTTCATCATCGGGTCGGGCATGTATTCCGGCTGCCAGTACCGCACAAACTTGACGCCACGCCGATCAATCTGGCAGTAGTGCCCCGGCAGCAATTTGTAAATGCCCTCGAACATCGTCAGCGGATCAGGCACGTACCGAAAGGCGACATAGTAACGCAACGCTTCCAGGTCCACCGAAGCTGACACTAACGGATGCTTCAAGAGCGCCTTGATCTCCGAAGCAAACATGAAATCATCGCCGACCTGATAATAGTAAAGCGGCTTGACGCCGAAGCGGTCACGAGCAATCAACAGTCGCTTCTGCCGATCATCCCATAACGCCAGGGCGAACATGCCATTCAATTCGGTGAGCATCTCAGGGCCTTTTTCTTCATAGAGGTGAACGATCACCTCGGTGTCTGAATTGGAGCGGAAGGTATGCCCGCGTTGCTCAAGCCAGCGGCGCAATTGCGGGAAGTTATAAATCTCGCCGTTGCAGATGACCTGTATTGTGCCGTCTTCGTTGGCCAGCGGCTGGCGGCCTCGTTCGGACAAATCAATAATGCTGAGTCGCCGATGGGCTATACCCACACAACCCGGCGAGCTCACATGCCGCCGCGCCAGATACATCCCTGAATCATCCGGGCCACGATGGCGAAGCGTTTCGGACATCCGCTCAAGAACGGCCGGGTCTACATATCCGTGAATACCGACGATACCACACATAGCACGTATCCTTTGACGAGATGGAGTAAAGACCGACGCGCTGCCTCTTGACTCATCCGAGCAACCTGCGTAGTTGGGCACTCAGGTACACAATCTGTGCTCTCAGGGGGAGTGTGAGAGACGGAGAGCAAGCAGACCGCAGGCTGTAGTCGCTCGATTGAGGTTGAATAACGCAGCGGTGATCTTTACTCCAAGCCGTAAATAGTCCACCACTGGGCGAGGCCACACGGCGCGCGTTCCTCTCATCGCGCGTGCGACGACGCGCATCACGCCGTAGGCTTTCGCCGGACACACACTGGCTTGCCCGCAGAAGCCTCCCCGGCAAACGTAGCCAGCGACCGGCCGATGAACGACCTGCACGGCGTGTTGACACAGCAGCCCACTGAACAGTGGGCGACTGCATCGTTCGATGAAAATGAAGACGGAATGAGGGATTCAAACAGGGGATGTTAAGGAGATACGGTGACAACAACCATTGGCGCTGGCTGCTCCTCACCGCGTGACACGTGAAAATCATATCTCCTCCTCCTCTCCTGACAGCAGCACTCCAGACAAGCTGCCGCCATCGCGCTTTTCCGCGTGGTGTGAGCATGACGCTCGAGGCGTCCCACACGGGACGCCACAGTGCAAGATGCATACCCCTCTTGTGACCCCATCAGTACAAGCATCTATCTATTCCAAAACAAAGAGTTGGTGTGAGTCGTCCGACCTTCACCGATGGATCATGCTGCTTGCGTCCTCTAAACTTTTAGAGACCCTCAACGGTGGCTCAGCTTACTCAACATCCTAACCATTGGTGATACAAATCACTACCTGCCCTCTACAAAATGAGAGGGCTCGCCTTCTCCCGATTAGAGTTTGCATCATGCTCAGTAGTTTTCCTCGCGCAAACTCGATAATCATACATGCCAGTCTAGGTAATTTTGCGCGGTCACCCACGAGTCGTCGGCAAAGCGGTTCAACGCCGTTTTGTCGGTAACGAGGGTGAGACAACCTCCTGTGGAGCGACGCGCGCGAATGCTGGACCAGTGTGACGAGATGTTTGTTCTTCGGAAGGCGTCCGGCTTGTCAGACTGCGGAGATGGCCGGCCAGTTTTTCAATGTACGCTCCCACGTCGAACTCTTGGGCAATCCGGGCGCGATTGGCTTGACCCATGCGCTGCCGGAGCGTGGCATCACGAGTCAATTGGATGACGCGCGTCACCAGCGCATCCACGTCACCCGGTTTAATGAAGAATCCACCAACGCCATCCTCAACAACCTGTGGAATGCCGCCGACGGGCGTCGTCACAACAGGCAATCCGACAGCCATCGCTTCCAACACGGTGACCGGCAAACCTTCTTCATAAGACGGCAACACGAAAATGTCAGCCCGTCGCAGCACGTCCCAACGTTGCTCGAATGGAACCGGGCCAAGAAGCTCAATGGCCGACATGACGCCGCGCTGTTGACAGAGATCACGCACCTGCTCGATTTCATGAAGACCACAGAGTAGGAATTTGGCTTTGGGCACAGCAGCGCAAATCCGAGGAATCGCATTCACCAGGTCGTAGATGCCTTTCAGCTTGAGGAAGTGACCGAGATACAGCACACGCACCGAACCATCGCGCGGAGCTGCTTGGCCGGAGGCCGGCACAGGGACAGCGTTGCGCAGCAGATGAAACTCTTTCTCCGGCAGGTAGCCCGATAATTCTCTTTGCAACGCTTCTGAAACGACCACCAGCCGGTCACCTCGACGGAGCGTTGCGCGCAGATACCACCGGCACAACCAATTTTGCTGGTAGTAGTAGCGGGCTGTATTGCCCCCGTGAATGTGCAACAGCAATTTTCGGCCAAACAACGTAGCCAGCCAGATGAACGCTGACTTCCGATAGATGCTTTTATCGCCGCCGATATGCACGTAGACGAGCGCCACACGTCGCGTTGCAAGACGCGCGATGAACCGCGCGAGCGCCTGCGTCACGGTCCACCACTTTTGCCGCTTCGAGCCATCTACGACCGAGGGAATGTGTTCAATCGCAAATTCCTCTGTCAGCGACGAGGTGAGAATGGTTTGAATCATCGTGGCAATGCCGCCCACGACCTTCTGTGGATGAGACCCGATCATCACAATGTATGGTTTCATAGTCGCTACACTCAGCCTACATCAGTTTTGGAATCGTTCCACCCCCAGAACGGCTCATGTTAGCTTGATTGAACAAAACCGACCCCCGTTGTCGGTCATCCTGCAAGTACGAGCAGACCATGGCATTATTGATCAACGAGCTTCCTTGCCGACCGCAGACCAGCCAACTGATTCATGCCGGGCGTCACCGTTCTGTTACCGCACACGAAGTCGCCGTCAGCCGCCGTCGCTCTTGCTGCGCCCGTTGATAGGTTTCTGTCGTCGCCAACGCAATCGTGCTCCAGGCAAACCGTGTGGCGACCTGCCGGCCAATCTGCTCACGCATCAACGCGCGCCGCGCCGGATCGCGCAATAATTCAATAATGGCATCGGCCAGCGCGCGCGCATCACACGGCGGCACGAGCAGACCCGTCCGGCCGTCATCAACAGCTTCCTGAATGCTGCCGACGCGCGTGGCCACAACCGGCTTGCCAAACGCATAGGCAATTTGCAGCACGCCGCTTTGCGAGCCATCAATGTAGGGCAGCACCACCACAGTAGCGCGCTGAAACAACTCGGCGACTTGCTCGTTGGCAATGAATTGATTGTAGACATCAAACCGATCCGGCTGGCGAAATCGAGCGATGTACTGATTCATATCGTCGCCGCGACCGGCAATGACGATGCGCGCTTCAGGCACAGCGCGTGTGATGTGTGGCTGCGCGTCAATCAGGTAGTCGAGTCCTTTGTACTTGTAGATGCGACCGAAAAACAGAATCGTCGGCGGTTGCGCGGCGGCCAGATCATCCGCCGGCAGCGAGGCGGGATCGTTGCTATTGGTGCCGGGCAACAACCGACAATACAGCGACAGCACGCCATGCGGGATGATGTCAATGCGATCAGCCGGCAGGTGATAGAGCCGGATCAGATCGGCTTTGAGCTTCTCGCCGTGGACGATCACACGATGCGCGCGGCGCAACGAATAGGAACTCAACGCGACCGGTATTTTGCGCGATGCCGAATCGCCCACATGCGGGACGACATCATGCGTTGTGGCAACCAACGCGCAGTGACTCAGCAACGGCATCAATCCGTTGAGCCACGTCTGACAGCTCAAGATGTGCACCACGTCGGGATTGAGTCGTTCGATCAACTGGTGCGTGTCCAGCAAAAACAGGGCGCTTCGCGGATCACGTTGACGCGGCCACCACAATGCATGCAGGTTAACGCGCCGATCAAGCGCCCATTCAAGATGAGCAAATTCATGACGCGGCACCAGCAAGTTGACGCGATGATGATCACTCATGGCGTTGGCCAGTTCGACCGTGTACTCTAATGCGCCGCTGGCGATCATGACAACGTTCATACCGTTTTCCTCATCGAGGTCCCAGATGTCTCACTCAGACGGCTTGAGCTGCCTCCACGCTTTGCTGACTGAACATCTGGCGTAAGAGATGGACGATCGTTTGGCTCGTATTCAACACGTAGGGAATCGGCCATCGGCCGTTGCTGCACATCATCAGATCAACCGCGCGCTTCATGTCAGGCAGCTCAGTGCCGCCTATGCGGCTAGCGCCGACAGCGACGGTTTCGGGGCGATCCGTCGTTTTCCGAATCGTCACACACGGAACGCCGAGGACACAGGCTTCTTCTTGTACACCGCCCGAATCGGTGATGATCAGCCGAGCGTTCGCTTGCAACGCCAAGAACTCCAGATAGCCTTGCGGCTCAATGAGCAGCGCCGGCGGCTTGATACGAAATTGCTCCAGTTGGTGCGCCGTTCGCGGATGGATCGGCCACACAACCGGCAGGTGATACTGTTGACGAACGTAGGCCAACAGCTTGCTCAACTGCGCAATGAACGCCGGATTGTCAACATTTTCGGCGCGATGCGCAGTCAATAACACATACTGTTTGGCAGCGAGGTCAAACTCGCGCAACACGTCAGCTTCACGTTGGCGCGCGATTTCGATATTCTGTTGCGTGGCATCCACCACACTGTTGCCGACGTTGTAAATGAGCGCTTGTTGCCGACCGCGCGTCGTGAGAAACGGCTTGCTGCCGATACCTTCATCGCGCAGGTTCTGCACGGCGATCTCTGTCGGCGCAAACAGCAACAGGCTGAGATGATCGGTGAGAATGCGATTGTATTCTTCTGGCATACGCCGGTCTAACGAGCGCAGGCCCGCTTCCACGTGCCCGACCGGAATGCCCAGTTTGACGGCGGCGAGCGCGCCAGCCAGCACGCTGTTGGTGTCGCCTTGCACGATGACTACGTCTGGCTCTTCCCGTTCCAGAATCGGCTCGATGGCGCTCAACATATACCCGGTCTGCGTTCCATGCGAGGCGGAGCCAGTCTCCAGGTTATAGCGTGGCGCCGGCAGTTTCAGGTCGTCGAAAAAAATCCGATCCATCGCATAGGAATAATGCTGCCCCGTGTGTAACAGGAAGAACGTGATCTGCTGACGCTCCAACTCACGAATGATAGGCGATAGCTTGATGATCTCAGGTCGCGTTCCCAAAATGACGGCTACTTTCATGAACCCCCTCCGTGCGTTGATATGTGTTTCTGCAGCGCCTTACGAACCAGCGCCACGCGCGACGCGCAGCGCGCCGAATCGTTTTAAGATCATTGCCACTGGCTCGGTCAATCGGTCCCAATTCCACGCCGTTTTAATCAGGTGAACGCCGTTGGCTGACATCTCTTCCCACAGGGGCCGGTCGGTCAATTGTTCAAGCGCTTGATGAAACTGCTCCCCGTCGGAGCGCTCTGTCACAATCCCGCAACGATGCTGCTTGACCACATCGGCCCACTCACCATACTGTGGCGTGATGACGGGCAACCCGCAGGCCAAATAGTCAAACACCTTGATGGGACAAGCCACACGGCGCGTCAGCCCATCGGTTGAAGGCGCCATGCCGACTTGCATGCGAGCGAACACATTCATGATGTTGTTGCGTGGCACACTGCCTAGGTAAATCATCCGAATCTGTTCCGTTTCAATGCGGTTGATCAGATGATCTTTCAGATAGCCGGAACCGGCCAGATAGAATTCGTGGCGCGTGGCGCGCTTGCTCGTGTCGAGGAAGGCATCCACATGCTCCCAGAAGACCAGCGCGCCACCATAGATGACTTTCAACGGCTCACGAAAACGCGCTTGCACCGGCGATGGGTCAGAGCCGTTGGGAATGCAGACGAGTCGCTCACCGTTGACCCCATGTTGATTGACGAAATAGTCGCTCATCGGTTTGGAGACAGTAATCAACACCTGACTGCCGGCAACGGTTTGTTGTTCAATCGCGCGAAAGTAATCCAGATGCGCCGGCACAATCTTCTGAAACGGATTTTCAGCATATTCGGCGGTCGTCAGTCCATGAATATCGGTGACCAATGGAATGGCGTGTCGTTGCGCCAGTGGAGCCATCACCCCACCAACCAATTCGGTTTCACACCACAGCAGGTCCGGCTTGACGGCGCGGATTTTCTTCTCCGCCACCAAGGCATACAGTTTCGCTTGCATGGCCAGCTTACTGAGCTGCCAATTCATCACAGCGTGGACGCAGGATCGCGCCAAGACCCACGGCTGGGTGAACAGGCGCCAACGCGGTTGATGCGTCTCTTTGAAATTGACGACGGTCACATCAGCGCCAGCTCTCTTTAAGGCCTTGTACATCTTGGAAACGCGGATGGCATCGCCCAGTTGGCCCTGGACATCTACCAAGTAAAGAACTTTCATATCCATCTCACGATACGCACACGCCCCCCTTTAACCCCTCTCAGGCGACGTGAGATAAACCAACGGACGGACGAACCTGTCCGACTAGATGACCTAACACAGCGGTCAAGATCAACGCTTCACCCACTAACAACGCAGCCATCTGGATGATGACGACTTCAACCATGACGTTGTGGCCGAGCCACACCGTCTGCCACAACCAGGCTTCAAACGGCTCCATTCCGAGCTTCACCGCAAAGCCCAGGAAGCCGGCTACCCACAACGCTTGCGTGGCGCGGCTTGCTCCGCGTCCGGCGATGAATCGTCGGCTCAGATATAGCACCCCAACAAAGACCGGTACATACACCAACATGTAGCTATACGCGGCCAGCCCCACATCCTGGATGAACACGTGATCGGTCGTGATGGCCGTGACCGTCGCCACACCGAGCTGCCGTGAATACATGCTCAACACCTGATCAAAACGCTCATGCACTTGAGCAGCTTCGTCAAGCGATAAAAACAGAAACACGACGGCTAACGCCAACCAACCCACGGCGTGCGCGACCGACACGCTTCGCAGCCGTTCACTGATAAACAGACCACCACATGTCAACCCGATCAACGCCAATTGGAGACTGGAAAACCACGTCGTCACGCTGCCTTCTCGTTCCAGCCCGAAGAAGTCCCGCAAAACGGCTGTTGCGTCGCTAGGATAGATATTGTTAACAAGCGCAGCCATCACATGACACAGCACGAGCGCGGCTGTGGTCGTCAGCAACACCGTCAGCGTTTGCTTGACGACGCGATCAAGAATGAGCCTCGTCAATGACTGAGGAGCGATGCGGCTCAATCCAATTGTTTGCGCGCCGTTCACGATGCCACCTCCGATTTCAGCTCGCGCTCGCTTGTGTCGCCAAGCGCCGGTCGCCAGCCCAGCGCCATGAGACATGCGGCATAACACACGACGCTCAACGGCACAATCATCCAGATCGTTTGCTCGCGCAAGCCATAAACTATCACCACCATGACAGCCGTCGCCACCAGCAATCGCCCTGAGAGCCGCAGTAACGACACCTGATACAACGTCGCTGAAACGTAAGCAAATTCGAGCAGACACAGCGCCGTAATCGAGATGAGTTGCGCCATGGCCACACCCGTGGCGCCGAATTTGGGAATCAAAACCAGATTCAACGCGACATTGACCGCCACCGCCAGCGCATTGCCCCATGCGTCAACGTGCTGCTTGTTGGTCGCCATCAGGCTGCGCGCCAGCACCGTGACCATGCCCAGCGGGATGAGCGACCAGATTAACACGCGCAGCGGCGCTGCCGCCGACTCATAGCCCGCTCCAAAGAGCAGCCCAATCACCTGCTCGCTCATCAGGTAGGTTCCCGCTGCCAACGGCAGTAATAATGCCAACAGATTGCTCATACTGCTGCGGCTAAACCGACCCAGCTCGGCCAACGACAGAGACGCCAGCCGGCACATTGTCGGATTGATGGACGCAGCATAGCTGACGCAGATCAACGTCCAGGGCACGAGCAATCGGCTGGCCACGCCATACATGGCCACATCCGTCGCCTCATGATGGCGGTCGAGCAACAACGTGCCTAACTGCCAGTGCAAACCGGCCAACAAATTGATGAATAAAAATGCTGGCGTCTGCCTCAGTATTTCTTGCATGCAACGACGGCTAGGTGACGCCAGCAAAACCGCTGAACGGCGCAGAGCCATCACGTAGACAATCAATGCGCCCACACGCAACAACGCAAGCGTCGCTGAGACGGCCAGTAGGCCGAATCCCAGATGAATCAACAACCACGGCACAACCGCTTTCAACAGGTTCTCGCTCGTATTGACAGCGGCAATCATCGAGGCGCGCTCATGAGCCATCAACCACGATTCACAACCGACGATCAACGCCGTGGCAAACACCGAAAGGCTCAATACCATCAGCGATTGAACCACAAGCGTGTCCTGGCTCACCACCCAGCCGACGCCCACCATGATGCCGCCACAGGTCAACCCACCCACACTCAACACCGAGGTCATGCTGCCGAGGAACTCGCCGGTTGCTCCCCGCCGACTGGCCACTTCTCGAACAATCAATGGGCCAAGGCCAAGCGAACACACATTGAAAAACACCAGATAGATGGCCATGATCAGCGTGAACTGTCCAAGCGCCGCCGGCCCCAGATAGCGGGCCACAATCGCCCACACCAGCAGGCTGTTGATCATGCTCATCGCCCCTGACCACATCATGAATCCGGTGTTCTTCAAAATAACTGACATCATCACGAGTGCTCAGTTTGATTATCAAATCGGTCGCCAGCCTTGAACATCGTCGCTGGATTGAGCGTGCGTCCGGCGACCATCAGTTTTGTGACCAGTATTCAATCGTCCAACACAGCGACTTCCATGCTTGCGTCAAGCACCCGACCGATCGCGCCAGTCGCTCATGACATGCGCGAGCCAGCCGTTCGGCTGCGACGATCAGGTCAAACAAACTTCCACGCCGAGTTCATTCATCACGGCCACGAGCAGATACCTCCTGCTTGCCGTTTCTGACTTGATGCTTCAGATTGGAACTCCTTGATGAGGCCACCGGCGGCGGCATCGCGGCAGCCGCCGCCATTGTTGCGGCTCGATTCATCTGTTGCGCAGTCAGGCGATCGAACGTGACGCTCTGTTGCTTCTGGGCAAGCGTTTCAGCAATCTTTCGCGTGGCCACCAACAGCCCAACGGCCAGCCAAAAGTGACGGTAGCGCGATGAACCGAGCGGGCCGAGTTCTTTCAATCCGATGAGCAAGTAAGCGATCAAGCCCGTCATCAAGCCGATGGCCGTGGCTCGCAAAAACGGGTCTGGCGCGCGCATGGCGCGGACGCCTTGCCACAAACTCAAGCCGCACACCAGCAAAAAACAGAGCCCACCAATGATCCCGATTTCAGCGGTGATATTCAGGTAGATGTTGTGCACCGGCCAGGGGAAAAATTGATGAATGCGATCAGAGCCTTGATCATAACGGAACATCGCTTCTTCGTAATTGCTCAGGCCCACGCCAAACAACGGGTTGTCTTGAATCATCCGCCAGGCCACGCGCATCATCGGCCAACGGCTTTGCGCTGAGCCAAGATCATCTTCGGTCAATCGCGTATAGATGTTGCCATACAGCGGAGCGGCCAACGCAGCCAGCATAAGCAGCAAGAGCACGGCTTTTTTCAACGACGCTTTTTGCGCGTCACTGACATGCCCTGTGCTCATCAGCCCGATAGCCATTGGAACGACGACGGCAAACGCTAACCAGCCGCCTCGCGAATAGGTGGCAATCAGAGCCAGCACGCCCAGAGCCAATCCAAGCGCCAACGGCGCTTTGCGCAAGCCGCTTACGGGTGTCAGGAACAACGTCAGCATCAGCGGGAGCAGTTGTGCCAACACGGACGCCAATCCATTGGCAGCGCCGATCAATCCGCCGGCGCGCTTGACCT
The DNA here is from genome assembly GCA_025054955.1 of Blastocatellia bacterium. Lineage (NCBI taxonomy): Bacteria > Pseudomonadati > Acidobacteriota > Blastocatellia > Blastocatellia bacterium. The sequence goes on from JANWZE010000025.1 coordinate 29,598, forward strand.
CGGCCGTGCTGACCAGCGTCATGGTATCTTCCTCGGCCAGCAACCCAAGCATGGATAACACGCCGGTTCGATCCAATGAGTACTCGGCAATGGCCGCAACACTGGTCAAACCAACAGCAATCAATAACCACGTGATCACTGAACGCAGATGCTCCCGCGTGGTGATCGCATTGGCCAGATACACAAACAACGCGGTGAAATAGGCCAAATTGATCAACGCAAACAGGCCGAAGCGCGGCGCTGTTGACACAAACAGTGAGCACAGCGACATCGCCCACAAGCCGAGGATCGGCCAGCCTAGTCCTCCAAAGAGTCGTCCTCGCGATTGGTATGTGCCGATGCCTTCGATGAACCACCAACCGATCAACAGCACTGTGCACAAGCCCGTGAGCGAAACGGGGATGCCCATCGGATCAACGATGTGCGGTTGGCTCCACAGATGGACGTCCATGTTGACGCCAAAGCTGAGCATCAAACCGATTTCCAGGAATCGGCGCGGCGAGGGCATCAACAGCGCAGCCGCCGGCAACAACAATCCGCCAAGGATCAATAAACCGATCCGCGTCGGCAATCCGCCCACCATCAACACGCCTGTCCCAACGCCAACGGCGACGATCACTGGTAGCCCAATGCCCCGCAGCCGCTCGAGCTTATCAGCGGCCATGAGCCACGCGCGATGGGTTTGCGTTTTCACCATGCGACTCATCAGCAAGTCCGTTGAACACTCATCGTTGAAGGCCGCGCCAACTATAGCGAGTCAGCCGCGCGCGCTGGCTCAACCAGCTTTGATGGATTGCTGGCGACCGACCGCTCTCAACTGCCGGCGCACAACTCGTCGCCGTCGCCGCCGGTTGTAGCCGACGAATTGCCGCCAGCAATCCGACAGCCAACCAAAACCAGCGATACATACCGGAGCCGAGCGGACCAAGCTCTTTCATGCCCACTAACAAAAATCCTATCAACCCCACCAGCAAGCCTACGGCCGTGGCGCGCAGAAAGGCGTCTTCAACGCGCGTCGCTTGCCAGCCGATCCACAGAGCCATCATGCAGGTCAGCAGAAAACAGAGGCCGCCCAGGAGCCCGCCTTCCGCAGCGATATTCAGATAGATGTTGTGCACCGGCCAACGAAAATCTTTATGCGCATATTGGGGACCGCTGTCATACCGATCCATCACATTCTCGTAGTTGCCCAGCCCGACGCCAAACACCGGGTTGTCGCGAATCATCCGCCAAGCGACCTGGGCCATGATGATCCGACTATAAGCCGAGCCGCGATCATCTGCTGTCAATCGCGCCACGATGTTCCCGTAAAACGGCGCGGCCAGCAGCGCCATCAAGCAGGCGGCCAGAACGATTTGCTTGAGCGTCTTCCGTGTCAAGATATTGATGCGCGACAAACTCATGATTGGAATCATCACCACAAGGGTGACGGCAAAAGCGAGCCAGCCGCCCCGCGAATAGGTCACGACCAGCGCGACCAGACCGATACCAAATCCCGACGCCATCAGCCACGTCGGATACCCGGCGGGAGGGCTCAACAGATACGCCAACAGCAATGGCAGCATCTGCACTAACACAGTCGCCAATCCATTGGCGCTGCCCATCAATCCACCAACGCGCATCACGTCGGTATCTTCGATGGCCAGCCGTTTATCTTTGTCCACCATGCCCAACGCCATCAGCTCATCGGGCCGACCAAACACGGCTTGCATCAATGCCACGATGCTCGTGGTCACCACTGCAATCATCAGGCAGTTTACCAGGAGCCGCAGATGCTCGCGCGAGGTGATGTTATTGACCAGATAGGCGTACATCAGCGTGAAGTAGGCCATGTTGATCAGCGCATAGACGCCAAACCGCGGCTCAGATGAACCAATCACCGACCAGATGGACGTGGCCCACAGCCCTCCAATCAGCCAGCCCAACCCACCCCAGTGCACCGGAGACCGTTGATCCTCCATACGACTCGCAACCCACCACCCAACCAACCCACAGACAAGCAAGCCCGTCAATGAGACCGGCACGCCGGCTGGATCAACTTCATGCGTCGGATCATTACCCAGATGCACATCCAGCGTCAGGCCAAAACTCAACATCAATCCGATTTCCAGGAGTCGCCGCCGGTCAGAGACAAACAGCAACGCGGCTGGCAGCAGCAGTCCCACAATCACCAGCAATCCCCACTTCATTGGCAACCCGCCAATCATCAACACCAGAATGCCGATGCCAATGGCCATTATGGTGGGCAGGAGCCAGTGGCGTAACATGCTCATCTGCTCGCTGAGTGCCGAGTGGGAATTGAGCACACGGACCTTTGCTGCTGAACGAGTCGCCATACGTTTTTGCTACCGAAGATTTCAAATCAGAGACGCATTAAAGTCCCAGGCTCGCGTTGCCTGGCCGCCGACTCCATCAAATTACTCCATCAAATACCCCAAGTCTCCTTCAATCGCCGTCACATGCCAGGCGGCCACATCCTTCAATTGGCCTGGCTTGCTGCGCAGACGAACCGGATTGCTTTTCAGTCGTGTATAACCATGACGTCGCAACGCCTCACACCACGGCGCGTAACAGCCTACGGCGTTGATATGGGTCACTTGCTGGCCTTGCAAGAATTCTTCCGTCGCATTGAGCAAGCTGCTCCAAACGGATGGTGCCTCAATCCACGTCTCAGCTCCCAGCAGATTGGCCCAACGCCGCGAACCGCGCGCCATGATCAGCACCGATACGTGCCCAATCAACTGTTGTCCATCATACAAACCGAGCACATGCACGCTGCCTTCAGGGCACTGCTTGAACCACGCCAAGAACTGCGGATCGAGGGCATTTCGCATCACGGTGGTTGACGACTCTATTGGCTCAGGCGCCTTCGGCTCATCCATCTCACGCCATTGATAAACAGGCGTAGAGCGTCCGTGCCGATTACGCGCCATCGCCTGCACGCGCCCTGTCCAATATAGGCCGAGCTTGACAGCATTGTGCGCCATTGCACGGCCTGTCGGCGCGCTGCCCAGCAATCGCCACGGCTTCAACACCTTGATATACCGCTCCACCCGAAACCATTCCTTGTAGCCAAGCTTGGGGATGATGCGCTGGGTCTGCTCACCGCCGCCGATGACCATCACGAGGTCGCCCGCCGCGCCGATCTCCAGTATCAGCCGCACCGCCAATAACCCAGCTTTGCAGTCAGGATCAACAACCCAATTGGCTGGATTCACCACCCGAAGATAACGGCGCCCATCCGTGAATGGCGAAACAGTGCAGCCTATATGCCCGACAATTGAATGCGCGTCGGCAATCACCAACGCTCGCGGTCGTCCATCCGCAAGGCTCGGTGAGAAATACATCCACTCCATGATCTTTGCCCATTGAGCTGGCGAATGACTCTGAGGAAAAACTCTGACCATCAGCCGGCTCACGGCATCAAGATCAGCCGGCTGCATCGCGCGAATTGCAAATCCCATACAGTCTGACTACCCATCTTCATTGGCGCATGAGCGAGCGCCATCTTGGTGAGACCCAACGACCGATTCAACCAAAATCAATAAACCACTATGGCAGATGCAACTGCTCGGCGACGCGACGAACAATAACAGCGTTTTCCTCAGCCATGATACGGGCCAGCGCTTCGTCACGCGACAAGCGCCCCTCGCGCACGAGCTGCGCCAGTTCAAAATCGTAAGGGTGATAATTGAATCGCTGTTTGTGCGCTTGATTGGCTAATGCGTTGAGCAAGCAATTGCTCGAATTGGCATCGGTATCGGTCGGACGCTCCCAACCGAGCCGTTCAATCGTCGGCAGAATTTCTTGCTCATTGTAATCGGTGAAGACCAGCGGCGCGACCGAATAAGGAAACGAGTCGGCAGCCTGAAAATGTCTCTCTTCAAGAAAGAACGGTCGGACCTCTTCGCCGGCCACGTTATACAACGGTTCATACGTGGCTCGCTGCATTGAACGAATCATGGCCGGCGTATTTTTCATCAACGCCGCTCGGTACCCCAACTGCCCCGGCGACCAGCCAAAAGCGAGGAACGGGATGTTCAGTTCAATGGCATACCGCAACGAGAGAAACTTGATCAGCCCGATACACGACATGCAGATAAAACTGCCACGTTGCGCGCTCTTGGAGGCAAACAACGGCCCTTGCAACGAACGCTTGAAGATCGCTTCGAGCATCTCTGAGCGCGGACGCACCACGACCCAATCAATGCCCAGCGCCTTGGTCACGCGCTGCATATTGATTTCAGCTTGCGGTGAGAGGAATCCGTTATCCATCGTCAGCGCCAACACGCGCATGGCATACTCACGGCGAAGCATGTGCAGCAAATAAGTGCTGTCTTTGCCGCCACTGTACGCCACCAAACAATCGTAACTGCCGCGACCGCGAAACGATTGCGCGAGCCTCTCGAATTCGGCGCGAATCTCTGCCCTGCGCCCTTCCATGTAATCGTTCCCCTTATAGGCTTGGCAATAGTTGCACACGCCTGCTTCATTGAAGCGAATACCGGGAAACGTCTCAGGCAAGATACAATTTTGGCATCGTTTCATAAAACTCCCTCTCTGTCGGTGAAGTGGCGTGAGTGTGTTCGTAGGAGGGAAGTTCGCGCGGGGATGAACGCTGAATCGTACCACTGCCCAGCGCTGTGCCTGCGCCGTTGGCGGCTAGCCGATAGTTACTACATCCAGTTGATCCACACGATCAGGACATTTGCAAGCTAGAAACGCGCAGATACGACTAACGGTATCCAAGTTTTCTGGCACCATCTCTTCGTCGGCGATGTGAATCCCAAATTCCTCTTCCAAAAAGGCCACTAATTCCAAAATTCCTGTGGAATCAATGATCTGTTTATCCAGCATGGAATCGGTATCGGTGAAGTCATCATCACTGACAATGAAATTATCACAAATGAATTGTCGAATGATTTGTCGAGTGCTCTTCATAAGCAACTTTCCTCTTGATTGAGTCATGATCGAACCGGTGATCAATCGCCGGCGATGAAAGAAAATTCCTGAACTTGTCGTTCTGCCGCTGCGGACTGACGGAAATCCCACGTCTTGATGTTCTGGCACGTGGATGGCCGACTTGACAGGCGCGGACGCGAGGCGATGAAGTGATGATAAACGAGCTGCAGTGAGAGGATGCCCACCATCGCCATATTGTCCACCTCGCCCATCACCTTGCCTTTCTGTTGAAACTTCTGCACCAGCTTTTGCACAAACGCCGGATTGAAGCAGCCCGCCTCTTTCAACCGGCTGGGGCTCAATACATCGGCTACGTAATCCAGCGGCTGACCGTTGGCAAAGAAGCTCTCGATATTCGGCGCGCGATACGCTTGCTTGGGGCGCTCACGGATGCTGAGCGGCACAATATCAGCGAACGCTTTTTTCAACACGCTCTTTTCGCGCATCGCTTGCAATTTCACCGTTGGCGGCATCGCCGCGGCTAATTCGATCACTCGATGATCGAGGAACGGGAACCGCCCTTCAACCGAATGAGCCATGGCCTGACGGTCACCTTGCGAAGCCAACAGGTAACCGGCCAACAACATCTTCATGTCAATGTATTGCGCTCGAGACAAGTAGTGCCACCGATGAAAATCCGCCGGCAACGTCGCCTTGAAGGCAGCAATGGCATCATACCCGTTCAACGCGGCCTTCACTTCATCGGCGAAAAATTTCTTCGTCTTGGCCGTGTTGGACCACGTCGGAATATGCGAATAGTGCGGCTCGTCTACGTCCATCATGCCAGCGCCAAAAAACGCTTTGAGGTACTCAGGCGATTGCACCTGAGCCAGCGTCAAATATGGATAGAGCCGCTGGAAGAGCACGGTACGGCGCGTGTTCGGGTGCTGCGCCCAATATCGCCGCAGCTTCGTCTCCTTAAATAGATCGTACCCTAGGAACGCTTCATCGCCGCCCTCGCCGCTCAAGACCACTTTCACACCACTGTCGCGCACGAGTCGGGAGAGCAAAAACAGTGGGGCCGGCGCGGTGCGCAGCACCGGCGTTTCCGTATGCCAAATCACTTGAGGGAAGACCCGCCCAATATCCTCGCTGGAACAATCCACTGCCTGATGATTGGCGCCCAGATAATCCACCATGAGCCGTTGATAGGGACTTTCGTCGTAAAAATCGTTGGTGAAGCGAACCGAGAACGTAGTCAGCGGATTGTCACTGTAGTGCTTGACCACGCTGGCCACCACCGATGAATCAATGCCGCCGCTCAGGTAGACGCCCACAGGCACATCGGCTTGAAGTTGTAACCGCGTTGAGTCAATCACCAGCTCACGCAGTTGCTCGATGCACTCAGCTTCTGTGCGAGCCGGAGCTTCGCCCTCCACCGGGAATCGCAGATGCCAGTAGGGACGCGTGGTGACACCATGACGGTCGGCAATCAGATAATGCCCCGGCGGCAATTGCGATACGCCAGCGAAGATCGTCTCCGGCGGCAGCGTGACCCAATAGGTGAAAATTTGATCCAGGGCGTGCAGATTGATTTGACGTTTGATCGTCTCGTCCAGAAACAGCGACTTGACTTCTGAGGCGAACCGCAAGCGACCTTCGGCTTCAACATAAAATAACGGACGAATCCCCATGCGATCGCGCGCCAGCAAGAGTCGTTGCCGCACGGTGTCCCACAAGGCGATGGCAAACTGCCCGTTCAGATGCTCCAGGAAAGCATCGCCTTCCTGCTCGTACAAGTGAACAATGACCTCTGTATCAGCCTGCGTGTAAAACCGATGCCCTTGCGCCAGCAGTCGTCGGCGAAGCTCTTTGTAGTTGAAGATTTCGCCGTTGAACACGACCCAGACGCTCTTGTCTTCATTGTGAATCGGCTGCTGCCCCGTCTCTAGATCAATGATGCTCAACCGCGCGCTGCCCAGACCGACTTTTTCATCCATCCAAATGCCAGCTTCATCAGGACCACGATGACGGATCATCGCAACCATCCCGGCCAGCAGTTCAGGATTGACCGCTTCATCGGCGTTGAAATGAAACATGCCAGCGATTCCACACATAAGAAGTCTCCACTTGTTGCCTCATGCACTCGTGATGGATGTCATGGACAACGGCTATTGACCTGCGTGAGAGTCTATGACCACCAACGAACCATGACAGGGGAATGCAGATAAAAGAACGAACCAGACAAGGACAAGTAACAACTAAACACGCTCAGCCAGCGCTTTGGGCAGATGTTGTTTGCGCTGACTTAAGACCACGCCCATGATGTGAGCATGAACGCGCTCAAACTCGGTCTTGGCGGCGCTCAGCTCCTCCAGCCGCGATTTATCGGCCTGAGCGATCATAATCACACCATCCACTTTCGTCGCCAGCAAGACTGTATCGGGATGGGTCAATACAGGGCCGGCATGGACGATGACATACTTGAATCGTTCGCGCATCCGTCGCAATACATCAGCCGGATGAATCAACGACATCAAAGGCATGCTTGCTTGCTCGTCGCCAATCAAATAGAAATTAGTAACGCGAGTTTGCTGCACTGTTAGTTGGTTAGTCAGGGAAAAGACTTCCTTCAAGGGCCGCCCCGGCAGCGCCGACTTCAGATGCGAAGTGATGTCCGGGCCGCCTTGATAAACGTCCACCAGGGCAACCGGCGTGTGCTCCAATTCCGCTAGTATCAACGCCAGCTCAGCCGAAACAGCCGCAGCGCCATCATCATCGTGCGCGCCACACAGCAAGATGATTTGCACTCCTTGCATTTGATTGGCCAACAACACAGCCCCTCGCAGGCGCTCCAATTCTTGCCGTCGCGTCCCCGTGTGGGGCAGAATGCCGGACGGAACGGACGTCGCCGTGTCCGTTACCGCCGGCTCACTCACGCCAGGCTGCGCACGCTTAGCCTCATGATCGGCCGAACGTGAAACAGAGCCACTAATGCGTTCTAAGACTCGGGCGTATTTGCTCATGACCCTCTCAATGATGGGTGGTTAAGCGCAGATCAGTTCCTCTCTGACTGCCGACTTCCATCCTCTTATAAGTGTCGCAATCCAACCGTCACATCATTGCAGGCAGTTGGACATCAGCGATGACTCTACTGGCTTGAGCGATGCTCAACATCATCGGCTTCCGGCAGCGGTGGCAAGAGTAACGCTGTTCCGCTTGGCAGCTCGTCCCAATTGTAGACGTGAGGATTTGCGGCGCGCACGCGGTTGACCAATCGCGGCGTGACAGCGCCATACTCGCGGCGCATAATGCTCAGTAATGTCTCGCCTGGACCGACAATGACCATGTGAGGCGTTGCTTCAGCCGGGTTGGCCTCGCCGCCGGGCAGTGCGGATGAGACCGATGCCGGCGCCAGCGGCCCAGTGGGGATCATCAGCGGCGAGGTGGAGATTTCCGTTTTGCCGGGCATCGTGGCCAATTGCCCCGCTGTCATCTTTACCGGCCAGCGGCTGACTCCATGAGTCATCCATGCCGTGATCTGACCACCATAGAATTTGGTGATCACAAACCCGCCCACCAAACCTACGCACAGAGCAAACAAGGCTAAAAACAACGCAGCAGCGAACAATTGTGGCCGAGACCAATGTTGCGGCACTTCGATCCGCGACAGCGGCACACGGACCGGTTCAGGTCGCGTCCAGGAGTGATCCCACGTCTGAGGCGTCGCTCCTATGGCAAAGTCATGTTTGACACGCGGAATCGGTTCTGAGTCAGTAGACGGCTGGACGTTCCTGTCAAACTCTGCTTCTGTAGGCTCAGACCAGAATGATCTCATCGCGTCAGACTCATCCATGAGTTTTCCTAATGCCGCGCTGCGCACGCCTGCCAATAGTTGTTCATCCTGATGCGCCGTGGTTGGTCGTCCTGCCCGCGCCTGAATGAATGTTTCCAATTCATCCAACAATTGATCCATCGAAAGCCCGACCGGTTGACTTTGCTGCCATCGTGGCCGTGACAGCGAGCTTGGATATTCGTTCGCCAGCCGAACGTTCAACGGACGCTCAACCGGGGACGAGTTGGTCTTATCATGAGTGACAGCCGGCACGGTATCAGGCGCGGGCGCCGGCGGCATATCCAGCGCAGGCTCTACCGCTCGCGCCGGAGCAGACAACCCAACGAACGCTGGGCGACGCTCTGCCTCTGCGCCCACCAACGGCGCAGGCACGCCAGGCACACGACCATAGGCGGGACGAAATCGGCCAGCGGCTTTTGGTTTGAACGGCGTTACATTGGAGCCGCTCTCGGATGATTCTGCTACATCACCAACCTTGCTTGCCGGCGCGGTAGCCGCTGAAGGCGCTTGGTTGTCGGACTCATCGGAAGTTTTCCCATCAGACCCGGTCACCGCTGGCGCTGCCTCTGAAGCAAAATCCTTTCTAAGCTCTGATGTCTGATCCGGCTCAACCGATACGACCGGCGCCGACGCTGTTGAATCACTCAAACTAACGACTGCTGCCTGTGTAGAAACCGGCGCCGTTTCAACTGCAACTTCAGGGGTGAGCGTGGCGGCCTGAGCTGGAACCGTTGCCAGTGGAGCGACGCCATCTGCCGGTTCAGGTTGTGTCGGCTGCGACCACGATTCGTGACTGACGTCAGCCAACGCGACCGACGGCGCGACGCTCGGCGTTACCACCGGGGGCGGCGCAATCATTGGTGATGACTGAGCTGAGGCGGCGCCCGAATGTGCGGCTTCTGATACCAGTTCCGCCTGCTGCCTTGTCACCTGCGCAGCCACTGTCTGCGCGTCGGCTTCGGACGACATCTGATCGTCAGCTTCGGCAGACATGGCCACCAACCATTGCTGCATTTCCGGGTCAGTCGCCTTCGAGGCAGCAACAGGATCAATCAGCGGCACTGATTCAAACAGGTCTAACTCCTGAGCAGCTTCTTTGACCATCGGCAGCTCGATGCGGTACTTATTCTCCGCATACGCCACCAGCAGCGCATTATGACAGACAGCGTTAATCAATCGAGGAATCCCGTGCGAGGCTTCGTAAATAGCGGCCAGCACAGGCCGGCTCATGAGCGAGTGCAACGGCTTATTCCATTCAGTGCACCGCAACCGATGCTCGATGTACTCGCTTGTCTCAGACATGGTCAGTGGCCGCAAATTGACATTGACGGTGATGCGTTGTTTCAACTGAGCCAGTTCTGACAATCCCAGCTTGGATTTCAACTGCGGTTGACCAACCAACATCACTTGCAGCAGCTTCGCCTGCGGAACCTCAAAATTGGTCAACAGGCGAATATCTTCCATCTCGCGGATGGAAAGATTCTGCGCTTCGTCGAAAATCAGCACAACATTGTTACCGGAGCGCCACTGATCAGCCAGTAGATCCTGAAGCTGTCGGGTCAAGCTCAACACAGTGCCGCCCTGCGGTTTGCTGCCCAACGATTCAAGAATGAATTGCAATCGTTGCTTGAACGTCAGGTCTGTGCCGGGCAGGAAGACGGTTCGGACAGAATTTTCTAATTGCTCCAACAACGCATAGAGCAACGTCGTCTTGCCCGTGCCAGGTTCGCCGGTCAGACAGATAAAGCCTCGACGCATTTTCACGCCGTACATCAATGCGGCAAACGCTTCTTGATGGCCGGGGCCCAAATACAGAAATCGCGGGTCGGGGCTTACGCCAAACGGGTCTTCACGGAATCCAAAATGCTCAGTGTACATCAGCGTATCCTCCTACACCCTCCTCTTCAGGGAGCGCGGCCAACACATTGAGTGAAAGCTGTCGCTCGATGATCTCTTCGGTTCGCACGGGATGCTCGAAGTATTCCAGGCCAAAAGCGGTGGCGATGCTGAAAAAGAGGCCGACAGCCAACCCCAAAATGGCATTCAACATGACATTGGGACTGACCGGCTGATAGTTGGGGGTCGCCGGCTCAGCAATGTTGACGTTGACGATCCGGTGCTGATCCAGCGCCTGGCTCAAGCGCGATTCTTCGGTCTTTTTCACATAAGCTAAGTAGGTCTGCTCGACCACATCCCGCATTCGACGCAAGTTGCGCTGCTCATAGCTGTTTTCACGAATGTTGCGCACGCCGGCGCTATAACTTCCCAGCACACTGGAGAGCGCCTTGATGCGTTCTCGTTGCATGGAGGCTTCAGCGCGGGCACGCATCAGATCACTTTTGAGCGCCATGTGCAGCTCGTTTAGGCCCTGCGCCACTTCCTGAGCCGGTTTCTTCTCTAGTTGGTCAAGGTACTCTGTCACAGTCGCCACTTGCTCTTCCACTTGCTTGACCACCCGACTGTCTGGCTGGTACTTTTGCCGCAGTTCGGTCCGGCGCAGTTGCAATTCTCCCAATTTTTCACGTAATGTGTCAAGTCCTTCTTGATATTTTGTTCGTGTTTCAGTGGTTATCCGTTCAGGCTGAGTGGCCAAAAACTGTTCTAACAGTGCGGCCTGCTCTTCGGCTGCTTTTAATCCAACTTTGGCTTCGTTTAGTTGCGCCTGAAATTCGGCCTGCTTCTGTAATGCCAGGTGTTCTTGCGTTTCGGCTGTGGCCAGCCCGTGACCGGATTCAAACCGTTTCAACTGGTCTTCAATTTCCTGCAGCTTCTTGCGCAGCGCCTCTGTCTGCTCTTCATAAAACGCCGTCGCATTGCTTACCTGACGAAGTTGCAAATGCCGATCAATGTATGCCTGCGACAGCGTGTTCAACACATTGGCGGCCAGTTCCGGGTCACGAGCGCGATAGCTGACCTGCACCACGTTCGATTTTTTGATCGGGATAACTTGCAGATTTTTCTTCAGGTTCAGTATGGCTCGATCCACTGCAGCCTTATCGGGCTGATCGTGAATTTTTCGATAAGAGCTGTCAAACCAGCGACTGAGCAGGCCGCCACCTGAGTTGGATTGCTTGGCCAAGCCGGTTTGCTCGACGACCTTGGCCAGAATGGGACGGCTGGTTAACAACTCGATCTCTGAATTCATCTCGACTTCGCCGACTTCCGCCGAGACATATTCCCGCGTGGTTTCCACTTCGGATGAGACTACTGGTTCAGACCGCCCGCGGCGTAGCAAAATCTTACTAGTTGATTCATAGGTAGGCGGAATGAAGAGGGAACCAACGACAGAAATGACCAAGACCAGTAACGTGATCAACAGGATGACTTTTCGGCGCGCAAACAGGACGGTCAAAATATAGCGCAGACTCAGTGGCTCTCGTTGCATAACGGAACTCCTTGAAAACGATCCAAGCTGGGGATCAACCATCCACAGGAGGGTCGCCGATGGTCATCCCCAGCTTTCATTGCGTCCTACCTCCAAAGACCTTCAGTACAGGGCTATGTTGACGCGATATTCCATCGAGGTTACCGCCGTCGGAGCGGGTCCGTGTACAACCCAAACGACTGAATTTGCAACGCACGAAGCGCATCATTGATTCGACTCAGTTTGGATTGCGGCACGTAGATCAGATCGCCATCTCGCAGCGTGAGGTTCAAAAACGGGTCTGGACGCTTGGAATAAACTTTGGTCATATCAACGACGGTGACTCTCATCTGCCCCTCGCCGATAGGACGAAGATGAATGACCTGCTTGCGATGCGCTTGCGGCGTGAATCCGCCGGCCAGCAACACGGCTTGCGCCAGCATGTCGCCATCGCGCAATTCGTAGGCGCCCGGTTTCACGACATAGCCGCCGATGAAAATGCGTGGCTTGACGAATTCCTTGAGTGTGACGGAAATCAGCGGGTCAATCAATTCTTTGGCGTATCGCTCGGTCAATTTCTGTTCCAACTCTGACACCGTCAATCCTTCAGCCCGCACATCCCCAATCAACGGCAGCGAAATCATACCATCCGGCTTGACAATCGTTTCTTGATTCAATTCCGGTTGATAGAAAAATTTGACTTCGAGTTTATCCCCCTGATGCAGTTGATAACCAGAGGAGGTGCGCAGTTGAGGTGGGCCGCCAGCAAATTGCACGATGGTGGAGTCTGGCTCAGTGGCTCCCGCAGGCGTTGCTGTCGAGGATGAGGGTAGCGACGGCGACGCGCTCTGAGCCGACACGCTGAGCTGAAGCCCCAACATCAGCACGATACCGGGTAACACCTTTCGCTTGATTCCTGTCCTCCGCTTGATTCCTGTCAGACACAGCCGACCGAGCCTTCCGATCATACCGGCGGCGGCTTGAAAGCCGACACGCCCAAACTCCGAATGCGCATCCAGTAACTGCACACCCTCGAGCGATGCAGGCTGCCGCCATCCCGGTTTTTCAACCGTCTTCTCTTTCATGGCCTGTTCCTCCAACCACATTGTTACAGGGGCTGCGATGGCCCTACTCAGCCCCATCAAACCAGACTTCACACACCGACACGATCACCCAGCAACGATCCGATGAAAGTTACGCCTGCGCGCCAACCCACTGCGTGCCAGCTCACAAGGTTGATCTGTTGGTGGCTGCTGCCGGCGTCGTTGCTGTTGGTCTGTCGGTTCATGTCGTCGTTCGATTCCGGTTTACTATTGCGTTGCTCACACGGCCTGCCGGTCCGCGTCAAATCTTGGTTCATCGTAAGCTGCCCGAGTTGCTGCCGATGAATCACCACGCTGCCTGGCTAATGGAAATAGGCTCGCTGGTTTCGTTGTGTATCCAGAGACTCCTTCAGTCGCTGGCCGCACACCGAACAAAACTTGGCATACGGATTGGTGATTGCGCTCTGGCAACCACTACACGCCGTCAGTAGCCGTGACCCGCAATTGGAGCAGAAATGCTCCTGCAGTTTGGCATTGGAAAAATAGTCACACTGAGGACATGTAAAATAGGTTTCTGTCATGGTCATCAATCCCTCTGAAATTGCCTGTTCCCGCGTGTTGTGCATCGTCTTGTTTGGCAGCGGGCTTTTCTGGTATCGCCCGATACCATCAAAGCCCGCCAAGCGAACCTCCTAAGAACTGCTTCACGACGCCGGGCTGATTTGCAATGAGTGTTCCAACGCAATGTACTCCGAGGCGAGCGCACTTAAGCACCTGATAACAAACCCTTTTGCGAAATTTGCAATGAGCTTCAATGATTCGCTCAGATGGATGAGGCCTCTACATTTTTGCAGTCCGCCCTTGGAAGCGCTCATAGATTGAGCAAGACAATGACCGAGAGAACAATCAGTTAAATGCCCTATAGAAAAACAACGCTCGCCCTCTTCTCAAATAGAGGATTGGCCATTTCTAGGTAATTTCCCAGCGCCGATCTAAGTAAAAATACCTAGGTGGCTAGGTGATACCACCAATTGTTTTCACCCCCTGTTATGGAGACAATAGGGGCGGCACTAAAAAAGAACGGTTGTGGGTAGCCGGGTTGGGCTGACAACAACAACACATCTCGCTTCGGCGAGCGCCCACCTACCGAATCGCTCCCCTCAGATGAGTGAAGGGGCGATGAGAAAAAACAGATGTAGTAGGGTCTGGAACTAGAAGGGTGAATAATAGAGGAGGTTGGGTCACGGTGAATCGAACGGTACTACTGGTTACAAAAGACCTCTCGACCGAGAGGGTGATGATGAATACGTTATCGGTGCGGGGCTACCGACTGCTGCTGGCCGATACGACAGCCTCGGCTTTGGAGCAGCTTCAACAGCATCCAGTTGACGTAGTAATGACGGAGATCGGGCCGCACGGTATCTCAACCGTTGAATCGCTTGATAAAAGCAGTAGCGATCTGTTGAAAATGAGCGCCGTGGTGATCGCGGCTGAAGATACACCGGTCAGAGTGCTGAGCGAGATCACGCGGCTGGGCAACTCTCAGTTGATGATCAAACCGTTTCAGGAGCCGGAGCTGCTTGGCTGCCTCGCCCGTGCGCTGGGTGAACGACTGATCCCACCATCAGTGCCGACGCCGCTGCGCCAAGGGCCGATGATGACCAACATCATCACCCAGAACCCGCAATTTCAAGCCCTCATGGCCATGGCCACGCGGGCCGCGCGCACCGACGCGACTATGTTAATCACCGGCGAAACAGGCACCGGCAAAGAATTACTCGCCCGCGAAATTCACCGATTGAGTCGTCGAGCGGATCAACCATTTGTCACCGTCAATTGTGCGACGCTTTCTGAGACGTTACTGGAAACCGAACTATTCGGCCACGCGCGCGGCGCGTTCACCGGCGCCGAACAAGCCAAGGCCGGGTATTTTGAAATTGCCAACGGCGGCACGGTGTTCCTCGATGAAATTGGCGAAATCAGCCATTCATTCCAACTGAAGCTGCTGCGCATTCTTCAACAGAAGGAATACAATCGCGTCGGTGACACGCGAACCTACCGCACAGACGTGCGCATCCTGGCTGCGACTAATCAGGACTTGATGCAGGCCGTTCAGCAACAACGGTTCCGCGCCGATTTGTTTTATCGGCTGAATGTCGTCCATTTGCAACTGCCGCCGCTCAGACAACGCAAAGATGACATCCCGGCGTTAGCTCACTTTTTCTTACACAACTCAGCCAAGGAACTGGGGCAGCCTGTGACCATGATTGCTCCCGTGGCCTTGCATCTACTGCAACAACACGATTGGCCAGGCAATATCCGTGAGCTACAAAACGTGATCGAACGCGCCGTCATTATGTGCGACGGCGATACGCTCGGCCCTGAGCATCTACCCGAATATATCACCGCGAGCGCCCAACCGGACTCGTCGGGAGGCTTTCCAACACAGAAGCTCGATGCGCCGTTTAAGTTAGCCAAAGAAGAATTCGTCGGAGAATTTGAACGCCGTTACATCCTGCATCATCTCTCGCTCAATCGCGGCAATGTAGCCAAGACGGCGCGAACAACCGGCATGTTTGAGGGTCATCTTTATCAAAAGATTAAACGTTATCGGATAGACCCCAATCAATTTCGTCAACTCGAGTGAGGTCGTGGTTTGATTCGTGGTCACTCGAACGGTGGGAGAGACACAGGAAGGATAACGCGGTGTATGAACCAATGAGCAATGTCCGACGGGCACTGTTTATTTTGACCATACCCGATCTTCCGCTCTCCCACCATGTTTTTCCCTCCCGTGCACTGCGTCCAGTCGCCCGTCAGATCTTGGTCCCCTACTCTTTCACCGCGTCTCTTTCCTCCCGTGCACTGCGTCCAGTCACCCTGCGAATCCCGATCCTGCACTCTCGGAGGGCGTCTTTTTCCATCCCGCCCGTTGTGTCCAGTCGCCCGTCAAAGGAACGGCTGTAGCACAATCTCCGACCGCTTGTCAGTGAAACCCACGTGTCGCTATTATAGCCGGGCATGCGGACATGGAGGTTACAGTGGGTCAAGTTTGTTGGCACGACTGTTGCTCTGATATTCAGTCTATGCTTGTTTAGCTCGTGCGGCAGCAATAGCTCTGACAGGTTGCCGGCGACGACCGAACCACATGCTCCATCCACGACTGCGACGAACGCACAGGAGACGTCAGATTCGCTTTCAGCGCAACCGTCATCGGATTCAACGTCATTCGGTCAAGGTGAAACGCTCGATGATCGGCTTGGCGCATCTGATGGCTTCGCCGCTTCGATTTTCTTTGTAAGCGACCTGACCGGCAGTCTCGACGTGTGCGGCTGTGCACAAAATCCACAGGGGGGCATTGCCCGGCAAAAGGGTTTTCTCAACGAGTTTGAGAATCGCTACCGAGGCATTCCCTACCTCTATGTTGATCTTGGTCACAGCCTGAGCGAGCGCACCAAATTCGGGACGATGAATTTGCTGGAGCCGGTCAGAGTGGGAAATGAGTGGGTTCTACGCGCTTACAACGAACTGAACGTATCGGCGGTGAACGTCTCATTCCGTGACCTCGTGCATCTGAGACACACATTGGCTGCTGATGTCTTCGCCAAGCAACGCCGTGAACTGCCTGTGCTGACCCGATTCGTCTCGGCCAACGTCAAACCCAAGACGAATGCTCATGTGGCGTTGCCGCCCTACCTCATTCAAACGCTGCGTGGCGGACGGTTGAAGCGACCGCTGAAAGTGGCGTTGGTAGGACTGACCGAGGTCGGCACGCTTCCGCTGGAAGCATTCACCATTGAAGACCCGTTGGAAGTTGCGCACCGTGTCATCCCGGAAGTGAGCGCCAAAGCTGACATCGTTGTGGTCATGGGGTATCTTTCGCGCGCTGTCGGCCAGCGATTGGCTGGCAGCGGCCTTCCATACAATGCCTTACTGACGGCCTTTCGCTTGCCGAATCTTCAACCGATCCGGCGCTACGGCAAAAAGCTGTGGGCTACCAGTATCTACGAAGGGCGTTTCTTGGGTGAACTGCGCATTTACACCGACCCACAGGGACGATTTGCTGATCTGAAGGCGCGCTATATTCCGCTGGATCAGGTTGTGCCGGATGATCCTCGTTTTGCCGCACTACGCAGTGAGGCGCGCGCTGCCATCAACAAAGCAGGAGAACAGATGAGCAAAGAGGGAACGGCAAACGCAACACCGGCGACCGGGGCCACGAGTCACGAACCACGAGCCACGAATGAGGATTGATGATTGAACCGCAAACCACGATCTACGATCCACGATTCACGAATCACAGAGCACGAATTACGGACCACAGTTCACGGACCACGTGTCACGATTCACGAACCACGAGTCACGAACCACGGATCACGGATCACGGACCACAAGCACTGAGCGTTGATCAATATGGACGAGCTGGTTAGTTTGTTGCCATCCATTTTACAACGATCCGGTTATCAGCCCGATGTGTGTGAGCAAGCGGCATTCGCTGCATGGAATCATGTCGTTGGTAAAGCAGTGGCAGCACGCTGCGTCCCGTTCCGCCTGCACGAAAAGCACCTGATCGTCATCACGTCTGACAAAACGTGGAAAACGCAATTGCAGAAGATGACCAGTGAAATCATCTTCAAAATCGGCCGCGTCTTAGGCGCGCCGTTGGTCACCTACATTGAATACCGGGTTGATCCTCAATACGTGGCCAGACGACAGCAGGAGAGGCCGGCGATTGTTTTTGACCGACTCGAACAATGGCACGCAGAATTGCAAGCCGACGCTGAGCTGATCGCCGATGATGAATTGCGCGACATCTTTCTGCGAGCTGCCAGCAAATCCTTGGCCCGCCGCTCTTGATGAAGAGCCAGACTCGGTGTACGCAACACCTTGACAGGCTCAACGTCATCCAGTTTACTACCCGCTTCGCATGGAGGCCGATGAACAATGCCGATCACAGAGCAAGATGTTGAGAAGATTGCCGAACTGGCCAATCTGGAACTCACCGCTGAGGAAAAGAAGTTGTTCACCGTCCAACTGGCTTCAATCGTTCAATACATCGAGAAACTGAATGAATTGGAGACAACTGATGTGCCGCCGATGATGCACGCTGGCGCCGAGCAAGAGCCGGACGCTGCGCAACGCGATGATCATGTCCTGCCCGGTTTGGGTCAGCAAGGCGCGCTGCAAAACGCGCCAGACCCCTGGCAGGGATTTTTCCGTGTCCCCAAAGTGATTGAATGAGTGGAAGCCGATATATGTCACCAGTCGAACTGCCGATTGACCAATTCCATCAGGCGCTACAACGCGGTGAGACGACCATCCGGGCGACCTGTGAGCAATTCTTTGAGCGGATTGATCGGTTCAACGACGTTCTGGGCGCATTCCTCACGCTCAATCGCGACGAGGCGTTTCAACGGGCTGAACAACTCGACCGGCAACTTCAGCAGGGCGCGCCACTGAACAAATTGACCGGCGTTCCGGTGGCGATTAAGGACGTTATTTGCACACAAGGGTTGCGCACGACGTGCGCGTCCAAAATCCTACAAAACTATGTGCCGCCCTATCAGGCAACGGCTGTCGAGCGATTGCTCGACGCTGGCGCTATCATCCTTGGCAAAACCAACTGCGATGAATTTGCCATGGGTTCATCAAACGAAAACTCGGGTTATTACCCAGCGCGAAATCCGTGGAACCTCGATCGCGTTCCTGGCGGCTCGTCGGGCGGCTCGGCCGTTGCTGTCGCGGCTGATCTGTGCATGGCAGCGTTGGGAACTGATACCGGCGGCTCGGTGCGGCAACCCGCCTCGTTCTGTGGCATTGTTGGACTCAAGCCGACCTATGGGCGCATCTCGCGTTACGGGCTTGTCGCCTTTGGGTCATCGCTGGATCAAATTGGGCCAATGACTAAATCGGTCAGCGATGCCGCGCGAATGCTCAGTGTCATGGCTGGCCACGACCCGCATGATGCGACGTCCTCGAATCGTCCTGTGCCTGATTACGGGGCGGCGCTCACCGGTGAGGTGACAGGAATTCGCCTTGGCGTGCCCCAGGAGTACTTCGGCGCTGGCCTTGATGCTGAGGTCAAACAGGCAGTTGATACGGCGATCGCTCGGCTGGCCCAGATGGGTGCGGATGTCGTTGAGATTTCGCTGCCCCACACCGAATATGCGATCAGTTGCTACTACATCATCGCCACGGCGGAAGCGTCATCGAATTTGGCTCGGTATGACGGCGTGCGCTACACAAGCCGCAGCGCCCGCAGCGCCAACCTGCGCCAGATGTATCAACGCACACGCGAGGAAGGATTCGGCGCCGAAGTCAAGCGGCGCATCATGCTGGGCACGTATGCTCTGTCTGCCGGTTACTACGACGCCTACTACTTGAAGGCACAAAAAGTGCGAACGCTTATAGAACGCGATTTCCGTGACGCTTTCCAGCAATGTCACCTGATCGTCGCGCCGACATCTCCGACGGTCGCGTTCCGCTTAGGTGAGAGAACCGATGATCCGTTGCAGATGTATTTGGCCGACATTTACACAGTCACGGCGAATTTGGCTGGCATTCCCGCAATAAGCATTCCCTGCGGACTGTCGAGCGACGGGCTGCCCATTGGCCTACAGTTTTTAGGTCGCCACTTTGATGAAGCGCGGCTGCTATGTGTAGCGCATGCGTATGAGCGAGCCTATCCGTTTCAACAGAAGCCGCCGCTGCCTCACCCATGAATGTTGGCCTCGCTGCTTTCGTTGTCCCTGCGTTTCAACAGAAGCCGCCGCTGCCTCACCCATGAATGACATCAATCAGGTCAGCGACCATCCGGCTACGGCTAACAGCGGGGGCGACGCCACGACGCGGGTTTTAATCATGACCCTGTTGGGTCTCTGCTCGTCGTGATTACAACACCACACTACGAGCGTCAAACCAACGATGATGATGTCAGTGCATTTGGCCGGCTGTTCGTCGCTATTACAACACCACACTGGTGAGCGTTCGGGTGACGCCGCTGATGCCTTGAATCTTTTTAACAATCATGTTGACCAGCTCGGACGTATCGTTGGCTTCGACAAACACGATAATGTCATAGGGTCCGGTCACCACGTGCGCTTGCCGGACCCCTGGAATGCGCGCCACGCGTTTGATCACCGTTGGCGTTTTGCCGGGTTCTGTTTCGAGAAAGATGTACGCAGATAATGGCATAGGATGACCTCCGTGCTCTGTTGCATTGATTCGCACCAGAGTATAGCACGAATGCCAACCATGCGTTCACTCACCGCAGTTAATCTTGGTTATTAGCTGGCGTCGCCGCACAGCCAATCCTTGCGCGAATCATGAGCTGGGCGCCACGAGTTGATCTCAATTGCCAGCCGGCGTCGCCACATAGATGGCCGAGGGCAAGGATGAACCGTTTGTTGCTGCTGTGAAGGCAATGTGCCCCTCACGGTTCAATCCGAGGCTGTAGAATCGGCTAAATCGGCCTGTTCCGCCGGACAGTGATTGCAGCGTTGTGGCGACAGGTCTGAGCGCCCCTTTGTCGAACATGAACACACCCTGACGGATCGTCAACCATGTGCCGATAAAAGCAATCTGCCCGGCATTGTTAATCACCGCCTGGCCGAGCGATTGAAACAGCCGGCCGGCATCGCCTGGAACTTCCATGCCGGTATGAGCGACAAGCGACGCCCGCCCACTGGCCCAATGAAAGATGGCTTGATCATCCTCATAGTATGTCTGAAAGACTACTTCACCGCGATCGTTGAGCATGACCGATTCAAACTGACCATACTCGCGACCACCCAGCCCCGGCGCCTGTCGTTGACCTTTGGCTACGAGCGTGAGCCGTCCACCCAACCACAGAAACACACCTTCGTCACCATCATCGAGCGAGGCGATGAACGCGATTTCGCCGTCATTGTTAATCCATAGGTCTTTGCTATTGAATGAAACAAACCGAGCATCGCCAGGGGCAAGCTGTGATTCGACGGCGACCAGTTGATGCTGGCCGTTCGCATAGCGAATGATCGCTTGTTTCTCAGTGGCATCCTCGCCTGAGCCTTGACGAATAATCCCATTAAAAACAACCATGCCGGACTGGTTCATCACCACGTCTTCAAAACTGACAAATAGCGTATTGGGCAAGCCTGGCGCATCGCGTCCGAACAGGGCAATAGCTTCCGGCCCGCGCGTTAACACGCGCACGACACCAATCTCAGAAACGCCGCCCAGCAGCGAAACGCTCATGGCGGTTCCTCCCTGGTCGCTGAGGCCAAAGCGATTCGGCTCGAAGTCGGGAATCTCCGAAACGATCCCGTTGCCGCTATTGGCGACTGATTGCCCAGGAACTAGCAAAGGACGAATCGCTCCGCTATCGCTCAAATGTAGGCCACGTCCGTTGCCGGTCACTAGCCCGCTGAACGCTAGGGTCCCATTGGGGCTAAAGCCCAGGTCGCTGCCCAGCAGCAAATGACGCGCGCCGGGCACTGATGTGCGTGATGTGACTGCCGGCGTCACATTCAATCCATTAACCAGATAGATGCCAACTGTTCCCGGATTCACCGTGTGGCCAACAAAGGCAATGGTCCGGTCGGCATTGATGGCCAGGTCACCCGTTGGCACAAATCGGTCGGCCACTCCGCCAACCACCGATTTCTGCGAGTAAAGAGCAACACTCAAGGTTCCCCGCGAATAAACAAGGACAGCTTGACGTCCGCTCTCAAACACGGCGCGAAAAGCGAACTCCCGCTGCTGATTGCTGACGATCGTGGGAAAGTCCTCGTATCTCTCGCCTACTAACAGCGTCACCGACTGCCCCCCCACAGCGACGGTCTCCAGCCTGCCGCCGATCATCGCATAGAGGTTCACTGATGCGCTGTAGCCGTTGAGGGCAAAGCCGACGAACGCTAAGTCTCCCTCTTCGCTGATCAACACCGTCTGACTGAACCGTTCAAATGTGCCGCCCACAGGAGCAGCTTGACCAGTGGCCAACAACAAGCGAAACGTGCCGGCGCTATAGAGGAAAACGACCGAACTGGCGCTGCCATTACGGACCGACGCTTGAAGCAACAGTTTCCCGCTGTTGGTCAACGAGCGAACGGCCACCGCCGTGAATTGGCCTCCTACCGAAGGAGCCGGCTGCGTCGGCGCAGCAATCGCCTGCACCCGCTCGCGCTCCCAGAGAAACGCGGCTGTCTGCGTCGCAAATAAACTTCCGGTAAAGGCCACCTGGCCACTGTCATTCAGCAACACATGGAGAAAATCCTGGTAGCTCGAGAACGTGGGCACCGGCGGACGGTCGCTCGATAAAACAATTGAACGAATCGTCCGCGTGGACGCCGAATATAAGAAGATGCCTTTAAGAGCGCGCGCGCCAAACGTCGTAGCAATGAAGGCAACATCGCTATTGTTATTCAAACTCAGCCCTAACAGCTCGTCAAAATAGACGCCACTCAACCCCGGCACAGGCTCAGCCGTGGATGCAATCGGAGTGATGCTATTGCCGATTTGAAGATACAAGCCGGTGTACTCACCAGCAATGAACGCCACGTGACCATGTGTGTTGATGGCGACCGTATTAAACTGAGCAAAATTGACCGGTGCTGTCACCGGCGTGCCAGTCGAGATCATGGGCGTCAGTTTGAACGTGCCTGACGATTGCGCCTGTACGACCCAGGGCCTTGATGCCACTAACACGAGAAGCCAAATGGCAGTCAACCACTGTTTGATCTTCATACACACAGTTCCTCCGCTCGAACACAAAGCAAGTGACGTTCCGCTTGGCCGCGCTGGGCGCACGACCGGGGCAATCCGCAATAAGCATTGCTCTCCGAGAAGTTATCATGGGCGAGAGGTGGCATTGTGACCATCCCTACTCACCCACTGCTGTTCATCTATGAAATGTCCTTTTCAGGGATTTCATGAACAGGAATTACGCGCCGGGACTGACACGCGCTTGAGCCAATGCCGATCACAGGAGGCGAAATCCTAACTGACGTCCAATGCGATTGAAAATGGTTTGTAAATCATCCAGCGACGGCGCGTCAAAGTAATGATCATTCGTGCCCGGCCTAGAGGAGGCCACGCGTTGCATCAATTCAATGTCCACATCGTCGGAAACCCCATAACGAATCGAAAAGATTTCGATGCCTTCATCCTTGGCGGCCTGCGCTTGCGCGAGCATCGCTTGGTCGAGGCAACCATAATCAGCATCGTCGCAATTCATCACGCCCATGCCGAAATAGGCATTGCGGCGGCAGGTGCTGTTGGGATTTGTCATCGCATCGCCGATATTGTTATCGCCATCGGTGAGCAGGATCATAACCTTTCGGAATCGCGACCGCGGGCCAGCCTCAGTAAACGGCGCATCGGAGGTCAACACGTGCCGGCCCCATTTGATGCCTTCCGCAATCGTCGTGCAAGAAGAATACGGAGTACCGCCCTGCGCCTGCATGCTGGCAATCGCCGCATGAATGGCCCCCTTGTTATAAGAGAGTCCAGCCACCGGCGGAAGCGCCGGATTTGTGCATGATTGATCTGCCGGGTTGAGCGGTTGATTGAACGACCCATCGGCATTGCGGCAGCCGGCCGGCCGACCATCCACATCGGCGGGCAATCGCACTTTTCCACGAAACGCTACCAATCCGACTTTGATAGACGGCGCTGTGCCGTTGGGAATTAACATGTCAACAAACTGATGAGCCGCCGCCTTCACTGATTCAATTGGCTCACCCTCCATGCTGCCAGAATTGTCTATCACCAGCGCAACTTCCAGATCATTGAAGCCGGCGCAAGCGGACGCCGCGACATCGCGCGAGCTAATGGCCAGCACATTCATGAACGTCATTTCCACATTCACCTGTGCTGTCACACATACGCTCCGAACGCCAGTGCCGGGATTAAGAGCGGTAACCGTCGCGCCTGAGTAATTCCTGTTCAGATAATCATTGACCGCATTGGCCACGGCGCCATTTTGGCAGTCAGGATCGCTCATCAAGTACATTGACCCGGCCAGCGCCGCTGCATCCACGGCTGCTTGCAGTCGCGCGCGAGCCGTATAGAGCCGTCCCATATCAACGGCGAATCCGGCCATGCCAAGAAGGATGGGGAACGTGATCGTCACCAGGAGTAACGCTTGGCCGCGCGCTCGCGCTCGCCGACGCGCCAGATACTGTTCAGACCCGCTCCTTGTCGAAGAAACAACCAATCGTTTCATCATGCTCTTCTCTGAATTGTTTACGCTTACCATATCTCATCTCCCTTGCAACCTGATGACCGTCTCTCGGCCGCAGCATGTGGGACTATGTCGTGGAGCGCGGTGGCCGATTGTGGCATGGCCACCGCATTAAAGGGGCTCAACCTGATGCCTGCTCATTGTCGCAAAAGACAGCTCGACAAACAATCGAGGGAATTACTTAATTTGCCGGGAAAGAATACAGTTGGTATCTCGTTCCGACACGCGCGAGTGAGAGACAGGAATGGAAGGTTCAAAGAATACAGGCTGGCGCGTCGTTTGCAGCATGAGCTAACCAGGAGGCCTGAAAAAATTGGCCGCCAAGGATGGATTCTACTCAGCTCTTGGCGGCCATCACAGGGTACTTGATGACCATTGTGCGAGGAAAAAGCCTGTTAAGCAGCGCCGATCACGCTTGCAATGAGATTGTCACAGCATCAACCATCCTGCCAGCATAAGCGTTCAAAAACACCTCCCACCATCAAGGCGCTGCGCTCACCACAAGAAAGAGTCGGCAGGTCTGTAGCTGTGGCCGCGCGCCTTGATGGCAAGAGTTGTTGCTCCGACATTGATGAAAAAGCAAATTCCTTCAGTGCGTTGATCGCGTGTTTCATGCCTGTTTTTGACAGTTCTGCCAACATTGGATACCGCCTTCCATGCCGGACTCGGCTTCAAGTGGCGAAGGGCGCTGTCAGCACCGCGCCTAAGAGCAAGGAATCCATGGTTCGTTCAGTTTGCGATCCTGGCCTTGCAGTTCAATCTGGCCGCTGTTGGGCATGATGCGGCTGATCAAGGGAACCACCGGCCGATACGTGTACCGTACGATGACTTCGACCAAGTCACAGGGCGCTCCCGGATGATTATCGCGGGCGCCGCCGGATGTGGTCACACCGGCATAGCTGCGCACGCTGATAATCGGCGCATTGCCCGGCAGACCGGCAACCGCATTCTGAGCGGCTGTGATGATGCGACTCAACCGCGTGCCGTCTTCCTCACCTTCTCCAGTGACGGCCACACGCGCGGCTGTGCGGGCTGCATGTTGAACCGTGACCCAAGCATGAAACAGCCGCCCCATCTCGATGACGCCAAATAGACACACCACCAGCAGGGGCGTGACCAGCACCATCTCCGTGAGCGCTTGTCCGCGGCTGCTACGCATATAATCGTGATAGTTCACCATAACCGACCCTCGCCTGCTTAGAGCAATCGAAATCCAAGTTGACGCCCAATTCTGTTAAACACTGTTCCAATGTCATTGACCGACGGGGCATCATAGTAATGATCATCGGTGCCCTGTGACGATGATGCCACCGCCTTCATCAACGCGATGTCCACCGCGTCGGACACGCCGAAGCGAATGGCAAAAATTTCAATACCCTCCTCCTTCGCTTTCCGCGCCTCCTCCAACATGGCTTGATCCAGGCAGCCATAATCATTACACCCACAGTTGGTCACGCCCATCTGGAAATAGGCATTGCGCCGATAGGTTGATTGTGGATCTGTGCGAGGGCTGCGTCCGCCGAACTGACCTGAACATGTGCCATCCTCGTTATCTCCGTCGGTGAGCAGGATAATCACCTTGCGAAATCGGTCCTTGGAACCCCCTTCAACAAACGGCGCTTCCGGCGTCAATACATGCCGTGCCCATTTTAACCCTTCGGCAATAATGGTGCCCGACGTATCGCTCGGTGAGTTCCCGGCATTCATCGTATGAATCGCGCGTTTAATGCTGGACTTGTTGTAAGAGAGTCCAAAAACCGGCGGCAACGCGGCATCCCGGCAGGAATAATCGGGAGGATTGACGTTGGAATTATTAACCGAGCCATTAGCATTGCGACAACCGGCCGGCTTGCCATCCACGCCATCAGGCAGCCGGATTTTGCCGCGAAACGGCACAAGACCAACCTTGATTGAAGGAGCGCCGCCGTCGGGAATCATCAGGTCCACCAGCTTGATCGCTGCTTGCTTCACTTCGGCAATGGGCCGTCCATTCATACTGCCAGAATTGTCAACGACCAGAACGACCTCAAGGTCATTAAACCCTGCGCATGAACGCGCGCTCACACTTCGAGAGCTGAGGGCCATCACTTTCATGAACGTCATGGGCACATCGGTCTGAGCCGAGACGCACACGCCACGCACCTGCGTTAACGGGCTCAACGCTGTGACGAGCGCGCCCGGATAGTTGTTGACAAGGTATTCAGTAACAACATTGGCAACTATGCCGTTTCTCAGTTGTGGGTCTGAACCAAGATACATCGAACCAGCCAGCGCCGCCGCATCCACGGCTGCTTGTAATCTGGCCTTGGCGGCATACATTCGTCCCATGTCAACGGCCAATCCCGTCATCCCTAACACGACCGGCAAGGCGACCGCGATGGCCAGCAAAACTTGACCACGGGCCCGACCGCGCCCGCTACGGGATAGGCATCGTTGAGGTGCCCCTAAGCCTGAGCGGATTGGGCAGCAGCTCGCTAACCAATGGAATATTGCCGAAAATAAACCTGTAATCATAATTCACCACTACTGTCACCGTCCGGTTGCCTCGACTATCAAAGCCATACGTTGCTTGAGAAGTGAGTGTGGATGTGGGCAGCCGCTCAGCCAATGTTTGCACTAATCCGTTCAGGTTCGCCGTCGGACCCTCACGAACGATCAGCCGGGCTCCGTCTCGGCTAGCTTCGGCTACCGTCAAATAAGCATTCAAGCCATTTCCCACTTCGACCAAGCCAACCAATATGATCAGGATGATCGGCAGCAACAGACTCAGTTCAATCAGTGCGCCACCTGTTTCCGCATGCCGTTGCTGTGATTTCTTGCGATTCGTTGCCTGCATATTGCACCCTGCCTTTTAGGACATCGTTGCTTAGCCTCAACCGGCCAAGCCCTCTACATGACCAATGCCCTTGGCGCGCTCAAACAATCCACACCAGATTGTCCCAAAACGCACCAGGTCTCACAATCGGCAGGACTACCTACTTCTCAACTTAGAATTACGGAGGAAGCAACGACTTCAATACCAGTTCACATGAAGAGGCCGTGTGTTGGCACTGTTCGTGCCTTTCGTAACCCTTTTGCTAAAAGACTCCGGAATGAATTTGTGCAACGTGCGGCTATTGTGAGGGGAGAATGGTGGTAAAGGTGGTGGGCACAGGGTGTGCCGGCCTACACCGACAGGGCGTGAGTTACTGAGGGAACAGCGTGAATGTGAGCGACGTGAGGGGTGGCAACGTTGCTGAGCGATGAAATGACAAGAGGCGGTCTCGTATCTTCTGCTTGCTCGGTGTTGTCACCCCTTCAAAACGCTCCACGCGCTCATGGACAGGGAATCCACGGTTCGTTCAATTTGCGATCCCGACCGCGCAACTGAATCGTTCCTTGATTGGGCATCAGACGCCGGATGAATGGCAGAATGGGCCGATAGTTGTACCGAAGCTCGACCTCCACCAATTCGCACGGTTGCCCCGGATTGCCCAGTCGGCCTGGGCCAGTGGCTGTCATGCCGGGCCAACTTTGCACGATCACTTGCGGAACCGGACTCAAGCTTTGCACCCGCGAGAGCGCCGCGCTGACAATGGCATTGTAGCGCGTGCCTTCCAGCTCGCCTCTGCCTGTGACGGCGACCCGCGTGGCCACTCGCGCAGCATGTTGGATCGTCACGTAACAGAAGAACAATCGGCCTAATTCGATAACACCATACACGCACAGAAACATGATCGGGGCGGCCAACGCCATCTCCGTGATCCCCTGACCACGACTGCGTTTCTGCTGAGATCGTTCGTGAGCCATGTCTGCCTCCTTAGCAGCAGCTTACAGTAATCGGTAGCCCAACTGCCGCCCGATTTTCTCAAACACCTTCCCAATGTCAGATGTGGAAGGAGCATCGAAATAATGATCGTCGGTGCCGGGCGAGGAAGACGCAATGGCTTTCATCAGCGCGATGTCAACGGAATCGGAATCGCCATAGCGAATGGCAAATATCTCAATGCCGGCATCCTTAGCCAGTTGCGCCTGCGTGAGCATCGCTTGATCCAGGCAGCCATAGTTATTGCAGTTGCAGTTGGTCACCGGCGGCGATTGTTGGAAATAGGCATTGCGACGATACGCGCATGTGGAGCTGGTTCTCGGATCACAACTGCCAAACGTTCCGCTGCAAGTGCCATCCTCGTTATCGCCATCGCTCAGTACAATCATGACCTTGCGAACCTTGTTAGGTTGGCCCCCTTGAGTAAAGGGTGGTTCCGGCGTCAGCACGTGTCGGCCCCATTTGATGCCTTCCGAGATGATCGTTCCCGAGGCATAGCGCGTGCCACTACCGGCATTCATGCTATTGATGGCGTTCTTGATTGTTGTCTTGGAAAACGACAACGCCGCTACTGGGGGTAGAGCCGCATCCTTACAGGAATCATCCGGTGGGCTCACATTTGAATTATTCACCGTGCCATTAGCATTTCGACAGCCTGCCGGTAATCCGTCAACATTAGCACCCACTCTCACCTTGCCACGAAACGGAGCTAGTCCGACTTTTATAGCGGGAGCCGTGCCGCCCGGTATCATCAAGTCAACCAGCTTATTGGCCGCCGTTTTCACGGAGTTGATCGGCGTGCCGTTCATACTCCCCGAATTATCAATGACCAGCACGACCTCCAGATCATTGAAGCCAGCGCAGGCAGAGGCTGAAACGGTTTCCGATTCAATACCCAACACTCCCATGAACGTCATCGGCACTTCGACTTGGCCGGTCAGACAAACAGTGCGGACGGTCGTGCCTGGCCCCAGGCTCACAACGGAGGCCTCCGGAAAGTTTTCGTCAAGGTACGTCGCCACTACGTTGGCAATCGTGCCATTGTTGATGTTTGGATCACTGGTCAAATAGAGCGTTCCGGCCAGTGCTGCGGCATCCACAGCGCCCTGGAGCCGTGCCTGGGCTGTGTACAACCGCCCCATATCAACAGCCAGCCCTGTCATGCCGGCTAATACCGGCATGGCAATGGCCACGGCAATCAAGACCTGCCCGCGCGCGCCCCCTTGCTTGTTAGGGGATGGGCATGGTCGTCTGCGCGGTGAGCGTGAATTGTTCGGGAAATATGTGGCAAAGAATTGGAAAATTGGCAAAAATAAATCTGTACGCATACGTCACCCTCACTGTCACTTTTTGGTTTCCTTTGAAATCTGTGCCATACATCGGATTGACTTGTAACGAAGAACTCGGCAATCGTGTGGTCAGCGTTTGCGCCACTCCATAATAGTCGGATGAAGGGCCTTTACGCACAATCAACCGAGCACACTCTCGACTCGCTTCCGAGATGGACAGGTACGCGTTCAGCGCGTTGCCGACTTCAACGACCCCGATGAGTAACGTCGTCAAAATCGGCAAGAGCAGCGCCAACTCAATGAGGGCATGCCCTCGTTCTTTTCGTTTGTTCATACGTTCGACCCTCCTCAAGGTCTTCGCTCTTTCTCAAACCCCGCATCGCCCAACAGACTATGCGAAGCCAACTAACCCATAACCCACTGCCTCCAGGCAGTGTGAAAAATTTTTTCGACCCGGTGAATCATTTGCAATTGTTATGCCACTTATACTGTTTCAATCGGCGAAATCCTAGCCAAAAACCAACTGGCGCGGTTTCGATAACTTACTTTTCTGCCCAGCCGGGATGTAGCAAGGTTGAAACGGAATTGAAACAATCAAACATGAAATTAGTTTTTCATGCAACGTCTCAACAATGATATGTGGCGTCATGAGGCGCGGCCTGCCGAGTCACTCTGAAGCTGAGCGGATGGCCAGGGCATAAGCGCTGACACGATTTTTTGTCTTCGATCAGCGCCCCACACCTTCTCATCGGCAATAACTCTGATTACGCTTTGACGCCGAGCCAGCAGCCATCGCATCTGCTTGGGTTGCGGTTGATCGGCGAACGAGGCTTTAACCGTTTTCTATGCTTATCTGGCCGAGACGATTGGATCATATCTGCGGAGGTTGATCGGCGAACGATGTTGATGAGCCGGTGAGTTTGTCTTCTCGGATTGATTTCACCGCGTTTTTTTGAATAATAAGCCGGCGTGAATACGTGGCTTTCACTGCTGCCGCCCATTCTGGCCATCCTGCTGGCTGTTCGCACTCGACAGGTCTTTGTGTCGTTATTGCTGGGCATTTTGAGCGGCTCACTGATCCTTCTACACGGACATCCGACGCAGGCTTTGGCCGATACGCTGGCGCGACTGGTGAACGTGTTTCAGGACCGCAGCAACGTTCAAGTCATCTTCTTTTGTTCGCTCGTTGGCAGTCTGATTGCATTGATCGAACGCTCAGGCGGGCTGCAAGGCCTGGTCAATTACATTGTCAGCCGGGACCTGATTGGCACGCGGCGCGGGGCGCAGTTGCTCGGTTTCGTCGTCGGCATCGTCATCTTTGTCGAGTCAAACATCAAAGCGTTGCTGACCGGCTCTGTTGCACGACCGCTGTGTGACCGGTGGCGCGTTTCCCGCGAAAAGCTCTCGCTGATTACAGACACGACGGACGCGCCTGTCTGTATGCTGATTCCACTCAACGGGTGGGGCGCGTTGATTGTCTCGTTACTGACGGTGCAACAAGTCAGTGATCCTGTGCGCGTGCTGGCGTGGTCGCTTCCGCTCAGTTTCTATCTTTACCTAGCGTTGCTGGTGTTGCTAGCGGTTATCTTGCTAGAGCGGGACATCGGGCCGATGAAACAGGCTGAACAACGAGCACAACAAGAAGGAAAATTGCTTCGGGACGGAGCCGTGCCGTTGATGGCCGAAGACGTCGCCGCGTTGGAAACCAAACCGGGCGTGACCCCGCGAGCGAGAAATATGGTTGTACCGATCTTGGTCATGGTGGTGATGATTTTCGTTGGACTCTACGTGACCGGTCAAGGCAATCTGATGAAAGGCTCTGGCTCAACCTCGGTCCTGTGGGCAGTGAGCACGGCTGTCTTGGTCAGCATCTTGATGGCATTTACTCAACGAATCCTGACGCTGGAGGAGGTCTCAGAGCTAGTGCTCAAGGGCATAGCTGGGCTGGCGCCTCTGAACGTCATCTTGGTCTTGGCCTTCGCCATCGGCACAGTGTGTCAGGACCTGGGAACAGGCCCTTATGTTGCTCAACTCTTCTCCAGCGCGCTGCCAGCATGGTTGTTGCCGCTGGTCATTTTTGTGGTGACCGGCGTGATTGCTTTTTCAACGGGAAGCTCGTGGGGGGCATTCGCGATCATGATTCCGGTAGCCGTGCCGACAGCAACGGCGTTGGACGTGCATTTGCCGCTGGCCGTCGGCGCTGTCCTCTCAGGCGGCGTATTCGGCGATCATGCGTCTATCCTGTCGGATACGACGATCGTGTCGGCGATGGCTTCTGTGGCCGATCTCGTGGATCACTTCAACACACAGTTGCCGTATGCGCTGGTCGCAGCAGGACTCTCTGCGGTGTCGTATCTGATAGCCGGCTTGCTGATCACTGTGTAAGCAATGAGTTCATCAATGCACATAGGTTGGCTGACCGCGTTGACCGATCGGCGAATCATATTCCGGCCCGACGCAGCCCTGAGTCAACTTTCAGTGTGTGGCCCGCGTGGGTTCTCGGTAAGCTGCCCGCCCCAGCCCGGTATTTTAGGACGTTTCAGCTTTCCGAAGAGCCTGCGGTGTACATGTTAATGACTCAGAACCTGGTCAGACCGGAATATCATTCGCCAATGGCCCAGCGTGACGGCTAGCCGCCAGTGCTACCCCGATCCGGGGTCAGGGAACACGGGTTCAATCATCACCGGCAGGCTAACCGTTCGACTCACATCACCAGACACACCTTCGACTGTCAGCCGGTAGCTGCCTGGCACTACATCTATCGGCGCAGTCAACGTCAACCGGATCGTGACTTGATCGTTAGGCGCAAGCAAAACCGGATTGCTCGACCAACGATGTGACACGTTGCTAACGCGCGGCTCAAATGACGTTGACAGGGTGACGGCTCCGACAAACCCGGCTACTGATCGAACGCCCAAATCAACATCAACTGACTCGCCAGCCCGAAGCGTGACCGGTCGCGCGTCCAAGGAGAGTTGAAACTCTGAAGCCGGCTCGTTCAGTTGTTCAACCAGTTGAAGCGTGTTGAAGGCGTTCACCATGCCGCCCGTTCGCGTCTTACCCTGTAACGATGAGAGCGGCACGACTCCTTGCACTAACGTTGTCTTCATCGCTGCCACCGTCAGGTTCGGCTTGATCGCCAGCGCCAATGCAGCAACCCCAGCAACATGCGGCGCTGCCATAGATGTCCCGCTGAAGAAACCATAACGATCGAGCGTCACCGTACTGGCAATGGACACACCGGGAGCAGCCAAGTCAACCGAACTCTTGCCGTAATTGGAAAAGGCAGCAAGCTGACCGCGACGGTCCACAGCCGCCACCGAGATGGTATTGGCTAGATCGTAACTGGCTGGGAAAATCGGTTGTACATCATTATCCGTGCCACGTAGGCCGGCGCCATCATAGTTGTTTCCAGCCGCCGTTACAACCAACATCCCAGCACGGCCCGCCGCTTCAATCGCTTCGCGCAGCGCAGCAGAAGCGTTCGGCCCGCCCCAACTTGCATTCAACACACGGATGTTAACGCC
Source organism: Blastocatellia bacterium (assembly GCA_025054955.1). NCBI lineage: Bacteria > Pseudomonadati > Acidobacteriota > Blastocatellia > Blastocatellia bacterium. The sequence continues at coordinate 62,605 of JANWZE010000025.1, forward strand.
ACGACGCCTCATCGCGATGGCATACTCAATGCACTCAATGGCGTCGGAAACGTAACCGACGCCCTGCGCGCTGAGGAATTTCAATGCCATCAACCGGACCTGCCAGTTGACACCAGTCACACCCAATCGGTTATTGCCTACGGCGCCAATGGTGCCGGCTACATGCGTGCCATGATTGTTGTCATCGAGCGGGTCGCCACTGTCCATCTGCGCATTCCACCCATGAACGTCATCAATGTACCCGTTACCGTCATCATCCAGACCATTGTCAGGCCGCTCACCAACATTGATCCACATGTTGGCTGCCAAGTCCGGGTGAAAATAGTCAATCCCGGTGTCAATCACTCCAACGACAACATCAGAACTGCCTGTTGTAATGTCCCACGCTTTAAGCGCGCTTATATCCACACCAGCGATGCCACCTGATTGGCCACGATTGTGCAATCCCCAAAGGAAGCTGAAATAGGTATCCTCAGGCTCAGCGACCGAAACCCGATAGATGTAATTCGGTTCAGCATATTCAACATTCGGGTCGCGCCGCAAAGCCTCGATGGTTGCAGCGACCGTCTTGCCAGCGGGAACTTGCTGTAGGCGCAGGCCCCTCTTCACTCCCGCGAAATGACGAATGGTTTTCAATTCATGACGCTGAGCAATTGAGTGGATAACCTGTGGAGGCGCCGCCTCGCGGTACCTAACCAGAATTTGCCCAGGCGCCGCCTCGCTCTTGAGTAATGGGTCAGGCCCCTCAAAGCTGCTTACTACACTTGCGTTGAGGATAACGAGATGCGTTGCGAGGACAGTAACAATCAACCTACGTATCATTCGTGATGGCTCCCTGAATCAATTCCGGGCCATGCAATGAAGATCGTGAGGCGATTGGTTTATTTTCATAAACCTCAATCATAGTCGCCATCACAATACAATAAACTGCAATTGATGTCAACAATTATTTTAGAAAGACAGCCTTGTCAACGATACATTTTTATAAACTAGGCTACGCGATTTCCAATACAAATTGAATCAGAGCAATTTGTTATGTCTGTTGCCTGAGCCTCTGACAACAGCTTATAATGCCCCCATGTGGTGGCAGCGATACCGGCATAAACTTTCAAAGCCTCGTCTCCTCTGGGTTATCATCCTCTTATTTTCGTTGGGAAGCATAGGGCTTTACATGCTTGTGCGAGCGGTTAATCTGGCTATTTCCCATCAACGACAGAGACTCATGGGGGAGCGAACGGTTCGGGTGGAACCGGTTGCGCTCGTCCCGATGCGTGCAGACGGAGTGGCATATTTCGGTTTGACCGAGGATGTGAGAGACATGGATTGGTTTGCCGGTCGTCAGTATGCAGCTACGGCCGGTGGTTTGGTTGTCCTCAACGATGCAGGTCAAGTCATAGCACGGTATACCATATTGGATGGCCTGCCAAGCCATGACCTGACGGCGTTAGCAACGTTCAAAGAGCAACTCTACATTGGAACGGCGCACAGTGGACTAATCAGTTACGATGGGCGTGCATTTACGCAGTATCGGTTTGTCCAACCTCGAGCGCAGCATGTGACGAGCTTGCTGGCCGAGGAGCAGCGCCTCTTGGTGGGAACGTTCGATGGTGGCCTGTTCGAGTATGATGGCCATCAGTTTCGCCACTATACGATGCCTTCTGCGAGTGCGCAGGTCACGTGTGTGTTCAGCCGGTATCCGGAAATTTATGTAGGCACATTTGCGCAGGGCTTATTTGTGTGGCGCGACGGACAATGGACCCGATTGACGAAAAAGGATGGGCTGCCGTCAGACCGCATCACCTCGATTGTCGAACATGACGGAAAGATTTTGGCAAGCAGCGACACAGGGCTGGTGCAAGTCGTAGCCGCGGGTATCGTGCCGCTAACGCCGATCAGTAACATTGCAGCGATGGTTCGTTTTGGCGAACATCTGTTTGCTGGACTGGTGACGGGTCAGATCATGCGACTGCCCACTTCAGCGCAACGGTCTCTCTCTCAGGTTGAATTGACAGCGTTGACGCTGCCTCAGAATGCCGCCTGCTCGGCGTTGATTGAAGGAGCGGGCCGCTTGTGGGTGTGTACAACGCGCGGCATATACGTGACGGCACGGCCGGGTGTTGAACCGCTCGAGCGATTTGACCACACCTCAACGACTTTTCAACTTTCAGCCGCTCATATTTCTGCCTTGGCCATGGACTGGCGTGGACGATTATGGATCGGCTATTTTGATCGCGGCATTGATGTGGTCGCTCCTGATGAACCGAGACGTCTGGCGCATCTGGAAGACCTGAGTATCCGCGAGATCAATCACATTTATCCTGACGAACTGACACGACGCATGTTCATTGGAACGTCTCGCGGAGTGGTCATGATTGATGACATGCTGAAACAGCAGATTTACACCGAGGCAGATGGGCTTATCAGCAACGCGGTAGCTCATGTTTTACCGATTCCGGCGAACATGGTTTTTCCGCTGCCTGATCATCAACTCGTTTCAGAGCAGGCGATCGTTGTGGCGACTGGCCGGGGCCTCAGCATCTATGCTGACAATCGGTTTCGCAGCCTCAATGCGTTTCATGGTCTGGCCAGCAATCATCTGTACACAAGCGCGCGCGTGGGTGACAAATTATTTGTCGGCAGCCTAAACGGATTAAACGAACTGGAAGGGTTGCGGGTGGTGCGAACGTTTCACACATCCAACTCAAAACTGTCCCACAATTGGGTGAGCGCGTTGGCTGTAGCCGGACACACGCTCTATATCGGAACGTATGGTGGTGGAGTGGACGCGCTGCTTCCCTCTGGGGAAATGATCGGATATGCCAGCTTGATTGGAAGGTGTAGCGTCAACCCCAACGCGATGCATGTCAGCGGGAATCGGCTCTACGTGGGCACTTTGGAACACGGTCTGTGGATACTCGACATTGCGAACAACACATGGTCGCGCGTGAACCGGGGTCTCGGATCGCTCAATGTGACCGCTATCACGAGTGATGCGCAAGCGATTTATGTGGCCACCGATTACGGATTGACGCGAATTCCTATGGCGGCTCTCACGCCATGAACTCATGTGCTCGCGCATCGAACAAGCCAGATCGCGCCGGTGTACTGCGTTGCAGGTGAGCGCAACGCTGGCAGATTGACCGCAGCCGGATTACAATCACGCTCTCTTTTGACGGCGTAGGCTCAACCCAATGGGAGACAGACCTTAGATGTCAAGCGGCAAGCAAGTTCTCATCTTCGCCATCCTTCTGATATTCGCTGTCTCGCTCTGCTATGGTCAGGCCGGCGTGTTGTTGGGCCGCCGCGGTAATCTACCGACGTGGGAAAACTTTCTCTCGCTTGACGAGATGACGCTTGACATCAACATCAACAATCAATTTGCCACTGTGCGACTACGTCAAATCTTCGCCAATCCGGTCGGCGATGTCACAGAAGGGCGATACGTCTTTGCTTTGCCTGCCTCGGCCAGTATCTCTGAGTTTGCCGTGTGGGACGGCCAAACGCGCATCCCCGGCGTCATGTTGGAGAAACGACAGGCACAAGACCTGTATGAATCGCTTCGGCAGCAAGCGATTGATCCAGGACTCGCGCAACACGAAACAGACGACACGGCTGCTGCCGCGTTCACCGTCAAGGTCGTGCCCATTCCGGCATACGGCTACAAGCGTCTGGAAATGGCCTACACACAGACCTTGCCGGTTGATGGATTACAATCGCGATTTTCATTTCCGCTGCGGCCATCTGAGTATGGGCGACAACGCGCCCGGCATGTGCGCATCAATCTGACGCTGCGTAGTCAAGCGCCGATCATGGAGTTTCGTCAAGAAGGAACTCAACTAGCCCTCACGATGGAGCGACAAACAGCCAATGAAGTGGTAGCGCGCGTTGAAGCTGAAGAGATTGAGTTCGCCGAAGACTTTGCCTTTGTCTACTCATTGGGCGTGGCTTCGAGCCAGTTGGACGTCTTGACGCATCGCGCGCCGGAGCGTGTCCGTCCGTGGGAGATTCGCGATCCAGCATCAGCGCAGGCTGAGCCCGATGGGTACTTCCAGGCCATCACCACGTTTAATCAGGCGCGCATCACGGCCGGCCAGCCGGTGACGCCGCCGCCACGATCACTCGTCTTGATGTTGGACACCTCGCTATCCATGCAGTGGGAGAAACTGGAGCGAGCTTACGAGGCGCTGGAGTATTTTTTGCAAGGGCTGACGCCTCAAGACAGATTCAACCTGATTTTGTTTAATGATGATGTCCAACGACTCAGTGACAAGCCGCTCGGCGCCGATGCTGCTTCAATCGAACGGGCGCTGACGATGGTGCGGCAAAGTTACCTCTCTGGTGGCACCAATCTGCTGGCTGCGCTCGACGCAGCGATGGCGGCGGCCAACCAGTTCGATCGTCGGCCCGTCTCGCTCGTGATGATTACGGACGGGTTTCCCACCCTGGGAACGACGTCGGCTCGACGCATTGTTCAACATGTGACGCAAAAACAAGCTGGCTCTGTCCGTCTATACATTTTTGCGATTGGCACTGATGTCAATGCCGTGCTCTTACAGGAACTGGCCCGCCAGAGTCGCGGCCACTACGAGTCGGCGCGTCCAACCGATGACATTCGTTTTTCGCTTCGTCAGTTTTGGAGCAAGGTCGGCGCTGAACCGATTACTGACTTGACGCTGAAATCCAGTGAGAAGGATAGCCTGCACTCGGTCTACCCTGACATCAATCGCATGGCTTATGATCAAACGCAGTTTGCTTTCATCGGTCGTTATCGCCGGCCGCGTCGGAACGTTGATCTGACGGTTGAGGGCCAGCATGGACCGGGCAAGGTGAAATTGGTCAGAAAAGTTGATCTGCCCGAACAGCAAACAGCCAATGAACATTTGCCGCGACTCTGGGCCCGAGCGCGCGTTGATGCGTTACTGCGAGAGATCGAACTGGAAGGAGAATCGGCGGAGCGGATTGAGGAAATCATTCGACTCTCACGGCGATTCAATTTCGTCACGCCGTACACGGCGTTCTTGGCAGCGCCGCGCGCGTTGCTCCGACCGCGGGTCATTCGACCTGGTGATCCGGTGTTGCGCGTGCGCACAGACCCTTCGATTCGGTCGGTAGTGGCTGTCTTTCCCTTTGGCTTGGTCAAAACCTTGACCTACCTGCCGGACGAAGACGTTTGGCAGACGCGGTTCCTCGCGCCGACGACGATGGACGATGGTCAATACCCATGTCGCCTCCTGCTGACCGACGCGCACGGGCGCACCTATGAAGAAATAAAATCATTCATCATTGACAGTCGCCCGCCCACACTGCGCGCTCGACTCAGCGCTGACACGGCACGAGCTGGGGATGAACTGACCGTCACCGTAGACGCCGACCGCGACACGCGACGGATCATGGTGCGCCTTTACGGGGCGCAGCCTGTGCCGGCGCTGTGGGACGCGCAGGCCAAAGCCTCCATCGCGCGATTGCGCATCCCCTCTGACCTGCCTTCAGGAAACTACACGATGACCATCCTGGCCGAAGATTTTGCTCACAATAATTCGAGCCTCACGCTCGAACTGGACATCATTGGAGGCGCCCCGTGAGGAACCCCCTCGCCTACCTCTTCTGGTTTGCGGTCGCCACGGCCATGCTGTTGGCGTGGTCTGTGACGCTTTCCTCAAAGACAGCGGCGCGACGGGTCATCGGTTCCGGCTCGTCGCCAACCTCCCCACAATCAGCTCCCGCGCGGATTGTGCCGCAGCAGCCGCCCGATCCAAACCGCGCGCCGCAATCAGACATAGATCAGGCGCTGTTGTCAACCGAAGAATTTTTTGGCAGCCAGGCCCTCATCGAACGACCGACGCAGCAAGCGCGTGAGCGCCTGACACACCTGATGCGATCATATCCGCGCGATGCCCAACTCCGGCTCATCGCCGCCAAGCTGGATGTGCGACTTGGAGAGACTGAGCGCGCCAACGAACAGATGCGCCAATTTGTCGAATTAGAAAATCGCCAGCCAAGCGCCTTAAGAACACTGGCCATTTACCAGCATTCGCAAGCGCAATTTGCCAACGAGATTGCGACCTTGATGGAGCTGGCAAGAAAATCGCCACGCCATCATCATCGTGATATTTTCGATCAGATCATCTCTGTGATTCGCACGCATCGCCCGGCCGGCATTGATCTGGACCGAACCTATCGCGCGATGTTTGAATTGAACCCGCTGGAGCTCGCGCCGATTGTCAGTTATGTGCAGGAGCTGTCGGCGCAGCGTCGCTATGAACAAGCGCTGGCGGTGATTGCTGAATTTCGCTCGCGATTTGCTGACCGGCCACATCTGTTGCTTAACGAAGAAGCGGCCATTTATTTACGACAGAACCGCATTGATCAGGCCGTCGCCGTCTATGACCGACTGTTTAAGCCGCTCTGGGAGCCATCGCTCAGCTCAGCCTATTACAAGCTGCTGAAGCGCGTGGGCCGTTATCGTAGCTATCGTCGCTATTGGCGCGAGCGTTATGAAGCCGGCTCAGCCGATGTGCAAACGCTTGCCCGCTTGTTCGATCTATACGTCTGGGAAGGCAATGCTGCCGAGGCCAATCGTGTGCTGGCTCGCTACGAAGACGTGGCCGACCGAGACAGAACAACGCCGCCCGCCCGCGAGCTGGAGACGCTAGCCGCTCTGTACGCGCGCATTGGCAACTACGATCAAGCCTCGCGTTATTACTACACGCTGCACCTGATGGGCGTCTTCCAAACCAATTCGCCGCTGCGCGAGTCAGGCTTGTACCAGTTATTCAATGCGCTCATGCAAGCTCAGGATCAACCGACACGGGTGGCAGCCGGTGATCTCTCGCTCTACAAGGACGTGGCCACCGTTGATCAACACCCTGGACTGCTGAACGGTGTGTTGTCGCTGATTTTGGCTGATACAGCCATCCCTGAAGAGTTTCGTGAACGAGAAGCGCGCGCTGCGCGACTCTTCAACGGGTTGCTGGCCTATCGTATCTTCCAAGCATTCAAGAACGAGTTCCCCCAATCCGAGCGCCTGCCATCCATGTATGCCAGCTTGATTGACACAGTCGCTCAGCTCAAACGGTTCGAGTTGGCGATCAACATGGGAGAGGAATTTCTAGCCCGCTTTAGCGATTCAGACCAATACGAAACGATCAGCCTGAAAATCGCCGATGCGTATCGCAGCCTCAATGACCGGCATAAGGAGCGGCTCATTTACCGGCGCTTGCTTGATCGGCTCGCGGCCCGACGACTGCCCGGCCAACCCTTGATGCCGGTGGCGATGGAGCCGTGGACGTATGTCCTCTCACCACGGTGGGCGGCTTCGGGCGCCACTGCCACACACGCGAATTTCTATAGACCGATAGACGAACCAAATTCCTATCAAGAAGACAGGCCCTCTCCACCACCGGTTTCCTACCAATCGGTGCTGGAGCGATTGCTAGCCAGCTTGGCCCAGACCAATGAACGAGAGGCTATATTGCAAATCTATTGGCAGGAAATACGCAAATACCCGCATGAAGAAGGCCTCTATGAGGCGTTGTTGCGTTGGCTTGAGGAGACCAATCTATTCGACGAAAAACTACAGGCCTACCAACAAGCGATTCGTCAATTTCCCACGGCAGTCTGGTATCATCGTCTGGCGCGATGGCTCATTCGACAACAGCAGCGCGAGGCGTTCCGACAGTATTCAACCGAGCTGGTCAGCATGCTGGATGACGCCGAGCTACAACCGTATCTTGAGCAATTCATCGTGTACAGCGACAAACCTGACGCCGCCGTCAATTACGATGCTCAGCTTTACTGGCAACTCTACCGACTGGCCCATGAGCGATTTCCGCACAATTTGAGCTTTGTTCATGGCCTGCTGCGTTACTATCAACAGACAAAACAGACAAACGAGTGGCAGGCATTGGCAACGCGCTATTACTTTGCCGACCCGCAAGTCCGCGACCAATTATTGCTGTTCTGGTCGAGCAATGGCACACTGCCGGCGCGTTATCAACAAGCGCGACATGCAGCCGCAACATCGTCCGCTTACCGCTGGTTTGGGGCTGATGCAGCCGTCTGGATGGCGCGATACGAAGAGGCGGTCGAGACGTACAGGCAACTAGCTGAAGTCTATCCGAATGATCCGCGCCACGCCGAACGTTTGGCAACACTGTTACGCTCGTTGGGCCAGACCGACCCTGAGAATCTCGTTCGGTCAGCTCGCCTCTATGAGCAGTTGGCAAAAACCTATCCGACCGATCAGGACTTTCGCACGCAGGCGGGCGAGGCGTATGCCGAGTATGGCGACATGGCTGCTGCCGGCCAACAGTGGGATGCGTTGCTGGTTGTTGAGAGCGGACGGCGCGAAACCTACTTGCAAGTCGCCAGCCTTTACTGGGACTACTTCGCCTTTGATGGCGCGCTTGGTGCTATCCAACGGCTGCGCAGCATGTCAGGCGACGACACGGCTTACGCTTATCAGATGGCCGCCATCTACGAGAGCAAACGCGACATAAGTAACGCCATCAGCGAATACGTGAAAGCGTTGGCTGAGCCTGGATTCCAGCAGCAACCGGTCATCCAGCGGCTGGCCACGCTGACCAAACAGCGCAACCTCAGCCAGTCCATTCAACAACAGGTCGAAGCCTATGCGCGCGCTCGGCCTGACAACTGGTCGCTAGCTGTGGGGTACGAGCAATACTTGCGCGCCATCGGTCGCGTTGAAGATGCCTGGCTGTTTTTGGAAAGCGAGATGGCGCGGCGTCAACAAGAGGAGTTCCTCCTGTATGCTCGCGACCGATTCCGTGCGGGTCGTCGGCAAGCAGCTCAGGAACGGGCGCTCAACCGACTTGTCTCGCTGGCGCGAACCGAGCTTGATGAGATCAAGTACAGGCTGCAACTGGTCGCTTTTCACGAACGACAAGGCGACGCCGACCGAGCAGCCCGTATCATGGACGAGTGCGTCGCCAAGTATCCAACCAACTATGGCGTCATTGACGAGGCGACAGACTTCTACTGGCGCATCGGGCTCCTGAACCGCTCCATTGACCTCTACAAGAGCGTCGTCAAACGCGCGCGCGGCGGATATGAGCGCCAACTCAACCTTGAACTGGCGCGACGGCTGGGTGAAGCCGGCCGATATGATGAAGCGGAAACGATCTTGCGCGCCCTCTACCAACAGGACAAATCGGATAGCGAGACGTTCGCTCAACTCGCTCAATTGCTCAACACGGCCGGCAAAATAGAGGCGCTCCTGGAGTGGTATCGCGCGGGCCTTACCGATGTTCAATCGCTGCCGCTGCCACGCGATCAGCAACGCGAGCGCATCGCTCAGATTCGCCGTGCGATGATTGAGCTGTACCACACGCGCGGCGACCACAATGCAGCGATTGACCAGCATATCGAAATCATCAATCGTGAGCCGGAGAACCGCGACCTCGTCACGGCAGCGATCAACGATGCGACGCGATGGAACCTGACTGACCGGCTCATCAACTACTATGAGCAAACGGCCAGGCAGAGCTTTCGCAACTACCGCTGGAATCAAGTGCTGGCTTGGTTGTATGAATATCAAGGTCAGCTTGACAAAGCGGCCGAGCAGTATGAACTGGCCGCCCGGCAAGAACCTCAGCGATTGGACCTGCGCATGGCGTATGCTGATACGTTGGTGCGACTGGAGCGATATGACGAAGCGATTGCTCAGTTCCAACGCGGCTACGCGCTCAGCGGCGAACAGCCGGAATGGCAAGTGAAAATCGCGCAGGCAGCGGCCCGACAAGGCCGACAAAAACTCGCGCTCGACGCGCTCAACACAGCCTTGCGATCAACGCAGGTCAATTCGCAGCGCCTGTTCGGTTATGCTGCGATGCTCGAATCATGGGGGCTTTCTGCCGAGGCGCGCAAGTTCTACATCGCCGGATTCGACCGATTGATGAAAGACTTTTACGCTGAGCCGCTGATTGACAACAGACAGCTTGACGGGCTAGTGCGCACCGCGGTGCGCGCCGGCGCTGCGCAAGACACCTGGAATCGCTTGTGGAAGGCCCGCCAGTGGGCGCGACAAGAACAACAACGGGAAGACAATTATCAAACGTGGCGCGTCGAGCAGTTTCAATCTCAGCTTGAAACCGCGCTGCGGGAGAGCTTCGGTGCGAATTTGGCGCGCTATGGTCAGCCGGCTGAAGTCGCCCAGATCGTCTCAGCGCTCAAAGCGCGTCTGGCTTCACTCACACGCTACACGGAGCAGAACAAAGCTGAGCTGTTGCTGCTGGCCAGTCTGGCGCATCGGGCGCGGTGGCCTGATGTGCAGGAACAGGTCTTGCGGCAGCTCGTTGATCTGGCCTTTGGCGCGCGCCAGAACGCTCAAGACACGCGCTGTTACGACGAGCTGCAATCGTTATTGAATTTTTACGATGCTCGCGGCGCTTTTGCGCAGGCTGCTGATGTGCTCCACTCGTACTTCAGCCGCGATCCGCATCAAGGCTCTTTCGATTATCGCAGCGCGTTAGCTTGGCGCTACCGCTGGGCCGGCGACACAGACAAAGAGCTGGCTGTGCTCAGACAGATTTACCGATCGCAATCGGGCGCTCCGACAGACACGCATGACGCGCTGATCGAGCGGTACTTCACGCTCTTGTACCGGCGCGGGCAGCGCGACGAGCTCGCCTCGCTGACCACTTCGTACAATCCCTATCAACTGCAACTTGTCAACTTTCTCATCGCCCAAGGTGAGCGCGAGCTGGCCATCGCGGCGCTGCAACCCATGCCGATGAGCCCTGCCTGGATCAGATCGCGCGAGGCGCAGATTGCCTACCATTTCAGTCACACAGAGACGAACGTCAACGCTCAATTCGCAGCCTGTTTGCGCGCCGAACCGATCGGCCAATTGATCGCCGCCAAGCCTGACGCGAACCAAACGCTGATTGGCGATGAGTGGTATCAAACGGCTTACGTCTATGGCCTATGGCTCGAATTGAGCCCTGCGACCAAATCGAAAGCGCGAGATTACCTGACAGCGTTGTTGGAACAGCGTCCGCGACAAACTTCGGAGCAGTTGGCGCTGGCCGAGCATTACCTCGAAGAAAACGAATTGCCGCTGGCTCTGGAGCACGCGCGATTGGCCGAAGAACTCGCGCCGCGTGACATTGCGGTGACCGTGACACTTGGCAAAATCCTATGGACGCAAGGGCGGCAACAAGAAGCATTGGCAACCTGGGAACGTCTGCTGACGAATCATCCGGAGAGCGCCGATGCGTATGTCGCCTCCGTGGATGCGCTCGCGGCTCATCAACAACATCATCGTCCCATCGCGGCGCTGCAAGCATTCATGGTTGAGGCCATCCAAGCGCGCGGATTTGAATCGTTACGCACACTGACCCGCCGAATCGCCCATCTGTACGACGCGCCAACAGCCGCCGCGCTGTTTGAATCGGTCATCGCACAAACGCCATCGAACATGGACCTGGCCGTCATGCTCAGCGAAGAAGGGCTGTTGCCTGAGCCGATGCTGACGCCGTTTTATCGCGCCATTGTCATGTCTCTGCGAGAAGGTCATGTGATAGAGCTGCCGACAGCCGAAGATGATGAACAATATGAGGAACATTCAGAGCCGCCGACGCTCGAGCGATGGCACCGGCGGTTGATCGAACATCTGATCGCGCTGAGTCAGTGGAACGCTGCTGAAGCCGAACTGGCAGCCTTTGAATCAGCGCGTGATCCTGCCATGCCTCCTCCTGATTGGTTCACGTTGAACCTCGCTCAAGTTGAAATCCACCAAGGTCAACGCGCATCGGCCATCAAACGACTGCGCGAGTTTGCCGCTGCCGGCTCGCCGCTACAACCAGCGCGATTCGTCAAAGCAGCGGCTGTGTTGAAAGAAGCGGGCTTGCATCGAGAAGCCCATGAGTTGCTCTTGGAAATCTATTCCTCATTGCTCACCAGCGGTCAGGTCAACGATGTGAACTTCGTTGGCCTCGCCGAGGCATTGTTTCATCTGGAGCGCGGTGAAGAAGCGTTAGCCACGCTCGAGCGCATGGTCAATCGCGCTGCCGATCCGCTGCCGGCATTGGCATTAGCCGGAGAAATCGCGTTTCGATACAATCGGCCTGCTGAGGCCGTGCGCTACCGGCAACGGCTCGCCAAACTCAATCCCGAATGGATCGAGAACCGGATCGAACTAGCCCGCGCTCAAGCCGCAGCCGGCTCGCTGGGGGCGGCTGTCGAAACACTCGCGGCTCTCCTGACGGATCGCCGGACACCGAGCGAACAGGTCGCAGTCGCTCTGCTGTTGTTGCCACGCCTTGCCGCTGGTCAAGAGCAACTCGCATTGACGCAATTGCAGGGGCCATCCGAGAGGCTCATTTCGGCCCGCGTTGCTTTGCTGAAAAATGCCGACCAGGCTCGTCAGTTGCTCAGTCCGTTGCTGAATGATCGGTACAACCTGCTCGCCAAAATTCAACGCGCTTTGATTGATCCTGACACACCAGCGTTGTGGCAGAATGTGCTGTGGAGCGATCCCGATCAAGTCGTGACCAATTACATTCTCTTTGCCACGCCATCGCCACGCGCTCAATTGATCGAACTTTATACCCGCGCGGCACGATATGAGGCAGCCCTGAAGATGGCCCAGTATTTGCCCGATGTAGCCCGGCTCTCCGAGGAGGATGAGGACGAACAGCAGGCTGAATACGAACAGGAGGCAGATCGAGCTGCTGATCAAACGAGGGCGACCGAGACCACTCAGGTCTCGTTGATGTCGAGCGATCAAGCAAACCGGTGGCTTCTCAAACAAGTGAATCTGCTGGCTCAACAACGCCATCTGATACAGCTCCTGGAGTCGCTCGCGCGTGCAGCCGCAGAACTGAATGAGTATGATCGCGCCATCGGTTATCTGAAGAGAATGCAAGCGCTGGTAGCGGACGAATCGGAACAACGTCGGGCCAACGAGCTACTCGCCGTGATACACGCCAAGCGCGAGCAATATCAGCGTCAGCTCGCTCAACGCATGACGATCACCACCAAAGCGGTGAATCTCGGCGCGCGCTTGAAACGCGGGTGAGCATGCGGCTGGAGATGGTATGAGACGCCGAATCATCATCACCACATCAGTTGTTCTGCTGATCGCGATTGGATGGACAGTCGCGTTACTGTTGCAGCCGGCGCCGCGCACGAGGTTGGAACTGGCGCGCTATGCTCCCAGTGGAGCCTTGATCTACATCGAAGCGCAGAACCTCAATCGGCTGCTCGCCCAGTGGCAGGCCTCCTCGGCTCACCGACGTTACAGGGAGAGCGCCAACTGGCGGGCATTTCAAAATTCGCGGCTCTATTTGCGACTGCTCGACCGCTTGCAACCGATTGAAGCGGCTCTTGGCTTCGAACTGACGGAGAAACATCTCAGCGCCCTGGCCGGCAGCCAATCAGCGTTGGTCATTTACGACATCGGCAATCTGGAGATGCTGTTGATCACGGTCACCACTCGGGCAGACGCACTGGCTTCCCTTCTCTTCAAGCAACGCAGCGCATTCCGTCAACGCACGCTGCGCAATCAGGTCTACTACGTGCGCGAAGGAACACATCCTGAAACAGGAGAAAAAGCTGCCGCCGGATTCGCCTTTGCCCAAGGCATGTTGATCATTGCTTCAAGCGAAAACCTATTGCGTCGAACACTCACCAACTTGACTGCTCCAGGCGACGATCGGCTGTCAGTCTCCATCAATCGCTTGGTAGACGGATTGACGGATTTCAAACCTCACGACATCACAGTCTGGCTCGATCAAAAACGGCTTAACACTGATCGTTACTTCAAACATTACTGGATTCACAAAAATCGAACTGAGCTGGCGCCCATCGAGGCTGCATTGATTGACATGGAAGTGACGCCGACCGCCTTGCGTGAGCGCCGTTGGTTTGCGCTCCATGACGCGGCGCCGACTGATTCATCACATCTCAACGCGCTAAACGAACTGCTCCGTTTTGCTCCAAACGATGCCACCTTGATGGTGGCGAGCGCGGCTGCCGATCTACCGCTGCTGAGCCGACTGATGGCCGACGTGTTGCTCGGCGCGCCACCACGCGCTCTGACGATGGCGACGATGCCGACGCATCGCGCCGACGACTGGGACGAGGCTGATGCTAACGAGTCGTCTGCGTTGAGCGGAACGTCAGGCGTTTTGCAACTCGATGACCGGTTCAATAAAGATATTGATGATCCGACCTCGTTCACTGGCGATGCGCAACGAAGTCGCGTCGCCGAGCCTGACAGCAAGTTCGATGAAAGATTGCTCCGACATCTGGCCGCCCTATTGGAGCCGAGCGAACCGGCTGAATTTATCCTCATCGGCGACGCGACACTGGGTGAAAATCGGTTATTCGTTCAGTTTCATCGAGCCTTAGTCATGCGGTTGAACAGGCCGGGAGGATTTGACACAGCCGCATTCGAGCAAACCGTGCAAACGGAGTTCGCCACGCGCTATATCGTGCGCGGTGTGCCGGCGCGCCTCAGTTGGAACGCCGAGGATCAACTGCATTGGCTAGGACAAACGCTGCTGGATCGTGGCGGCGCGTATGCGCGGCAGGGATCGTATCTGCTGCTGGCCAACAGCAAGGAGTATGCTCGGCGAATTTTGCAGGCGCATAGATCGTCAGTGGCTCCGTCGGCACAGCAGTCTGTCGCCCTGCGTCGCTTCGCGCGCGTTCGCGTCAAACAGGGAGCCGGCGCCTACCAACATATCATGAGCATGCTAGCCACGCCGGCGGCATCTGATGAATTGGGCTCCACCGTTGACCTCTTCAGTCAGAACATCGCCGGGTTGATTCAGGTTGTGCCGAACTGGACAGAAGTCACCGTTGAAACAGCGCCAGCAGCGTCGCTGCTCCGAGAAATGGTCACGTACCACTTCGAGTCATCGGCAGCGACTCGCCCGACGCAGCGAACACGCCGCCGATAAGCAGAAGCCATCGGCGGGCCGCGCGTTCTTGTATGCGATTGCGCTCACACAGCGGCGACGCAGCGCGTCGCCGACGAACCTCATGGTTAACCAGATCAGCGTTCCTGGTTGGGTTGCTAGCAATTTCCTATCACCATCTGGCGGCCACGCAACCACACGTTCGCTCAGCGACTGGACTGGGCATGTTCGGTCTTTATCGGCCTCAAGCCCTGTTGCTGGAGCCGCAGACCGACACGACTGTATGGATCGAGCACGAGGCGCAACCCCACACGTGGCATCTCAATGCGCGGTCGCGTCTCCACCTGCGACGCGAAAACGGTCGTTTGGTTGTGAGGTTACACGGCGCGAACCGCCTGGCTCAATCCCTCAGCAACGTGACGCAACTCGCATCGGCGCTGGCCACATGGACGATCACAGTTGATCGTCATCGGTTGAGCAGAGTTGTGCGAGGTCGCCTGTGCGTGCGTGTCGCCGACGAGGCAATTCAAACCGTGCTGGAAACTGACCGCGAGAGCGTGGTCGCCAGGGTGGTCGCCTCAGAGATGTCCGGCGTGACGCAGCCGGAGGCGCTTAAGGCGCTGGCCGTTGTGACGCGCACATTCATCCAGGCGAGTCGGTCGCGGCATCGCTCGCAGGGTTACGATTTCTGCGACACGACGCATTGCTTCTGGTATCAGGGCGAAGATCGGCTGAACCGACGTGATCGTTTTGCCTCGCTTGTGCAATCGGCTGTTGAGCAAACGAGCGGCGTGCTGCTCCAGATCAACGGAGCCTGCCGACCGACCTATTTCACTGGCAGTTGCGGCGGTCAGACAGGCAAACCAGGGTGGGTCTGGAGTTCTGATACGTCATCGCTCGATGAGGTCTATCAATCTGTGACTTGTCGCTGGTGTCGCGGCTCATCATTCGAACGTTGGCAGCGGCGGTTGAGAAAGGCGGTGTTTCTCAGCACGGTCTCTTCGCTGCTTGGAGTGACGCCATCGTTGCGCGCTGAAATCAGCACGGAAGCAGTGAAACATGGCGTTGTGCGGGCATGGCGAATCAACGAAGGAGGTGTTGAGTATCGCCTTGCCGGCGAAACGGTGCGCTCGCTACTTGGCCGCCAACTGGGCTGGCATGCGTTGCCGAGTCATGTGTTCACGCTTGAAGAACAAGATGGTTGGCTCCTGCTCACAGGCCGGGGTCTTGGACACACTGTCGGGCTTTGCCTGCGGGGCGCGATTGCTCAGGCGCGGGCCGGTTACAAGCACGATAGGATTTTGTTTTACTACTTCCCGACGGCGCAACTGATCGAAGAAAACAAGTCAGGGGTGACGCCGTGAAAACTACGCCGGTGAATAGCGCACGGGCCTAACCGGTTCAGCGCCTGTCGGTGCTCCCGTGTGCCGTAGCCAACATGGCGGGCAAAGCCGTAGCCGGGATAGATGCGATCCAGTTCCTTCATCATGGCATCGCGGGCAACTTTGGCGACGATGGACGCCGCCGCAATTGAGAGGCAACTGGCGTCGCCGTGAACGATAGCTTGTTGAGGCATCGGCAGACCTTCCAGCCGAAGCGCATCAATCAAGAGATAGTCCGGCTGTCGGGCTAATCCGGCGATGGCTCGTTGCATGGCCAGACGAGTGGCTGGCACGATGCCGAGCTGGTCCACCTGCTCGGCCTCCACAGCCGCCACACTCAGCGTCACCGCTGACTGCTTGATGGCTTCGGCGAGCCGTTGACGCTGGTTGGCCGTCAACTTTTTGGAGTCGTCAATCCCATCGGGGATGCAGTCAAGATCAAGGATGACTGCTCCAGCCACCACAGGGCCGGCCAATGCGCCGCGACCAACTTCGTCAACGCCAGCAATCCACCGATAACCGGCTTGGGAGAGTTGCCACTCCAATTGAGCGGTACAGGAACGGGCGACCGCTGCCTGACGGCGAGCGTCTGATTTGCGCCTGTTATAGCTCATGCCAACTGACCGACGTTTGAGCAGCAACAAGTCAGTGAGTAAATGCCGGTGAGCTGATGCCTCACAGTGACGTCACGGCCGCACCGGCTCGCTCGACTCGCAATTGCGGAAACGATTAACAAGGAGCTTAAACCATCACAGCGGCGTCACGGCCGCGCCGGCTCGCTCGCCCGGACCTGCCGGCCAATAGCATGCCGCCCACACGTCCCCTGGGGGGATCACAGCTTATATTGCTTGCGCTTCTCACACAGGTGGACTTTCGAGATGGCCAGTATCTTGGCTGCTCGCGTGTTGTTATCGTCCGATTGATCGAGCGCATGCTTGATGAGGAACGATTCGACCGCCTCCTTCGCCTCGCTCCATTCAGGCAGGAACGATTTGCTAATGATCAAATCGCCTTCCGGCGTGAGGCGAATCCGAGAATGTGTCGCCTTTGTGCGGATACGCTGAAACTCGCGCAAGATTTTTTGATCATTCACGCCCTCCAACAAGGTGGCACACTCAGAGAGGAAGTTTTGCGCTTCCGGCGCCCGCTTGGGCAAGCAACATTCGGCCATGTACATTAAGCATTGCGCCTTGAGTGTGGGCAGGTGCAACTGCTCAGCGTTGGCAGCAGCGGTTGTGAGCAAGCCGTAAGCTTCCTCTTTTTTACCGCGCAAAATGTAAATCCGTCCCAGCATGACGGTGGCCGAGAGAATTTGCTGCGGGTCATGGAAAGCCTCAGCCTGCTGAAGCGCTTCTTGCGCGCACTGCTCAGCTTTGTCCATAGCGTTTTGATCCAGATAAAGCTGGGTCAACAATCCCAAGATAGCGCACACGCCGGCCTGATTGCCGATGCTGATATTTAATTCGTGAGCTTGCCTCAAGACAACTTCGGCCAGCTCCGTTTTGCCAGCCTGTAATAAGCACTGGCCTAGATTCCAGCGAATCAGGGCAGCATCCTCCTCGGTTCCGTAATTCTCAGCCAACGAGGCGGCTTCTTCTAACAGCTCCAACGCGCGATCATATTGGCCGCGTTCCCGCCAATATGTGGCAAATCCGTCGAGCGCCAGCGCGTAAGAACGATAGTTCTCCGTTCGACTCAACAAGGCCAAACCGGCTTCATAATGAAGCTGGGCTTCATCCAGAAGGCCGAGGTGCTGCTTGCACACGCCGAGATTGAATTGGATGAGCCCATCCAGATATTCGCCGCGTCGGCCTTTGCCCTCAAGATACGTGCGGGCTTCACTCAGATGGGCCGCGGCCACATCATACTGACCCGAACGACGCTCCAATTCTCCGAGCCGATACAACGCCTGCGCCACGCCAAGAGTGTCGCCGATATATTGATAATTCCTCAACGCGCCCTGAAAGAGGTCTCTGGCGACGCCGTCCTCATGACGGGCGCAATGCCACTGGCCACGCGCCATTGTCCAACGAGCGACCGAGCGGATGCCAGCTAGCTCAGTGGCCGCTTGCTTCAACAATTCTTCGGCCTCTGCATAGCGACCGGCGTGAATCGCAATCTCCGCTCGCAAGGTCTCTCGATAGGGGTCCTTCTTGCCGTTTTCAGTTTCGGCATCCAAGACCGCTTGCGCGCTGGCCAAATCGCCGGCATCTATCAAAAGCATGGCTCGTACAGAACCGCGTTCGACCGTTCGTGAAGCTGTTTTCACGGAAGAGACTTCTTTGACGGCAGCTTGTTGCTCATCCATAATTCGTCACCTTCACACAGAATGTATTATCTTCTCACCGACGTGCCAATTGTACTGCAATGGCCCGCGAAGTCAACATAGGGTGACAGATTTTTACAATCAGTTGTCTGTGTTTCGACACAGTTTTTAGACCGTCGCTCGTGTGCCCGATGCATGTTGTTGCCTCTGGTTCATGACAGCTTCCATGACATCGCGCAAAATATGCACGAGCAAATCGGCCTCGCGTTGACGCTGATCAACGGTCCCAAAGAGGCGAATGGATCGTTCACCTGTCCCCAGCAGATGCAAGCCATGCAGAAACGCTTGGTAAACGACAGCCTCTTGAATCTCTTTTGAGGGCACATCAAACGCATTCATTTGACCAACGCCGCGCACATTGGTGACCAGCGCTTCGCCGGGATAGCGCGCCTCCAACTGCTCGGCCATTTCGCACAAACGGCGACGTAGGTACTCACCGGCCTGTTTGGCATTGTCTGCGTAGGGCCGTCCGAGCGCCGGATCAATTTGCTTGAGCTCTTGCAAGGTATAGGCAGCCATGGCCAGACTGAGCAAGTTGCCTTCCGGCCATGTCCCTGAGAACTTACCGCCCGGCCAATCTTCAAGCAGCCAACGCTGCGTCACTGCTGCGCCGACATGCAGCGGCTTGGCGAACGTCATGATGTCAGGCTTCAGGTGCGGGTAGCGCCGATACCAATGGCTCATGGCGCTGAACTCACCGGTGCGATACAGGCCGGCTTGCACTTCGTCTGAAATCAGACATACGCCCTTGGCGCGATAGCAACCCAGAAACTCGTTCAACGCGCGCAGCAATCCATCGTCAGGGATGACATAGCCGCCTTCACCCTGAATCGGCTCCATGATGACGAAGCTGAGCAGATCAATCGGAATTTTTCGCTGATCCACCACGCGACGCAGTTGGCCAGTGGTAATGAGCTGCTCAAGCGGCGTCGTTTCAATGTGCCGGTTGAAATCAACTGTCGCATCGTATGGCAAGTGGATGACGTAAGGAATCGCCTGATAGCCTTCTTTTTGAACACGCTTGCTCATGGACATGGTATGCGTTGATCCGGTGCGACCGTGAAACGCCCCATGAAAGGCGATGACATAAAACGGATAATTCGACCACAGGTCATCCACATGCGGCCTGACTTTGACGATTCCCAGTTGCTCACACATGCGGGCGTACAACCGCTCGCCAAGTTGCGCGTGGACCTGGCGAAACTTGTTAAACATGGCGATCTTGGCAGCATTCTCGTTAGCCTCGGTGCCAGCGTTGCTGAAGTTCGTCATAAACTCAACGCCATAGGCGTCCCGAGCATATTGATTGAGCAGCGCGGCTACATCTTGTGACGCTGGCGCGCCATGCCGCGAAACAAAGAAAAAATCGGTGCCCGCACCGATGAAGCCGGCTAACACTTGTCCGAGTCGTTGGAGCTTAGGAAAGATGGCAGGATGATTGTAGCCAAAAACAGCATGTGTTCCGACATTGAGCGCCGTATCAAAAAAGAGGTTGTCGCCCAGCCCGCTGATGAACGGACCAATGGCAATATGAGTTGGGTCGAGAATGGCTGGAAAATCAGGATGCGTTGTGGCAATCACCTCAGCCTGATGCTGGCGCATAATGGCTGTAGCCGTCGGGCCGAGTAACTCGTCGCGGTCCACACGCACATTGAGGCGACCTCGCTGATAACGCTGCTGCGTGAACGGATTGATAAAAGTAGCCGTATCGGCTTCATTTTCGCGGATGTTTGTTGCATAGATATTCATTCGTTGAAACCTCCAGATTCTGTTGCACTCATGCGCTACGACGCAGCGCCGACCCACAAGCCGGCTCGACCGCGCAACGCCTCGCTTGGCGTCCGCTCAGCTCATCAGATGGCGCAGTTGCTTCTCTCGGCCTCGGTGAATCAACGCTTGGCAGAGAAAATTTTCAAAGATGATTCGCCCATCACGACTTTCCACCCGATGGTTCCAAAATTCCGGTCGCTTGTTCCAATCCTCAAACGATTTCTCGATATGGAACTGGACAGTGTAGATCAGTTGACCGTCCGTGCGTTTGACCATCGCCTGAATTTCACAGAGATAGCTTCTGGCTAAATTGACGAAGCCATCCGGCACGCGATCCACCTTCAGCGCATGATTCTGCCACACCTTGAGCACCCATGTTCCCGAACCTGACCCGTGATGATGATGGCCATTGCCGTTCTGCAGCGGCTGGCCATCGCGCGGCTTCCACCGGCCCGCTCCGGCGAACAACGGATCGGGCCGCAGTATCTTCACAAACCGATACTGATACTCAACAACTCGCTGCTTCCGCTTCTCCCATTGACGTTTTCCGTCCAACGTCAGCACCTCAGCGCCAAACATCATGCCAATCAGTTGATGCCCGCCACAAATGCCGAGAATCGGGATGTCTGTCGTGCGGACAATGTCGCCGAACCGATCAAACAACCGAGGATTATAGAAATCAAAATCGCTCAGCGTGCCACTCAGTACGATGGCATCGGGAGCAAAGTCCTTCAATAGGGCTTGACTCACTTCAGACAAATGAACGACGCGCACGACCGGATGACGAACCAGTTGCTTGACATTGGTCACAATGTTAGCCAACGCCAAGCCGGCAATCGTCCGTTCTCCTTTCAGCCAATGACCGGCGCGAAAGCCCGGCAAGCTTCGGACCAGAGGCGACAGATCAGACATCTGACGATGCAGGTTATCAACGACCAACACGCGCATGTATTGAATCCTGGCCTTGACTGGTTCCACCACTTCACTGTCTGCGGCTCTCATGACAATTTTTATCATACTGACTACTGCCCCAGTGCACAAGCTCTCTCCCCACGGGTTGGAAGCGGGCGCTGAAGCTGCCATGCGCTCATCATATCCGCTCACACACCGAGCGTCACACAGGTAACGGATGCGTGCGCCAAAAGCGCATGGCCGGCCTCCAGCAGCGTTGTCGGTCTATGCCCTCTCACGATGGCATGCGGTCATTCTAACGGCAGCAGCCGTTCAGGCGAGCGTCCGCCCACGGTTGCTGACAAGACCTCGGCGAATGAGAAAGCGTCGCAATTCCGTTTTCAAATCAGGTTGACCGATTTCCTGCACATCGTAGGAGACGCGTTGAGTTGGATGTTTGATCTTCATGATGCGCCTGAGGTCCACCGGCGTGCCGATCAATACCAAGTCGCATTCGGCGCGGTTAATGGTTCGTTCCAGGTCACGGATTTGGCGTTCGCCATATCCCATCGCTGGGATGACCGGCCCGCAGTGCGGATACTGAGCATACGTTTGGGCAATATCGCCGACAGCGAATGGGCGCGGGTCTACGATCTGTTTGGCGCCGAAGCGACGCGCAGCCAGAAAGGCAGCGCCATAAGGCATGCCCCCATGAGTGAGCGTCGGCCCGTCTTCTACGACCAGCACGCGTCGGCCATGGACGGCGCTCGCGTCCTCGATTGTCAACGGCATGGCTGCTTCGATCACGGTGGCTGTGGGGTTATACACTCGGATATTCTCCCGAATCCGCTCAGTTGCCGAAGGGTCAGCCGTCGTCACTTTGTTGATAATGATGAGCTGTGCCCGCAAGAAATTGACTTCGCCGGGAAAGTACGTGCGTTCGTGATCAGGCCGATGCGGATCCACCAAGACGATTTCGAGGTCTGGCACAAAGAACGGCGTATCATTATTGCCGCCATCCCATACGATCACGTCCGCTTCGGATTCAGCTTGTCGCAGGATTTTCTCATAATCAACGCCGGCATAGACGATAACGCCGTTGTTAATATGCGGTTCATATTCCTCCATCTCTTCAATGGTGCAATGGTGCTTCCTCAAATCGGCCAGCGTCTGAAACCGTTGAACGATTTGCTTGCGCAAATCGCCGTAGGGCATCGGATGGCGCACGGCCACAACGCGCAATCCTTGCTCTTTGAGAAGGCGGCAAACTTTACGGCTCGTCGGGCTCTTGCCGCAGCCGGTACGCACTGCGCAAATCGAGATCACCGGCTTGCTGGAGGCCAGCATGGTCGCTCGCGCGCCCAACAAACGAAAATCAGCGCCGTGACGAATGCAGCGCGCAGCCAGATGCATGACTGTCTCGTGCGACACATCGCTGTAAGAAAAAATGACCTGATCAATGGCATGCTTAGCGATCAATGCCTCCAGCTCCGATTCCGGATAAATGGGAATGCCGCGCGGATAAAGCGAGCCGGCCAACTCACGTGGATATTTTCGATCTTCGATATGAGGAATTTGCGCGGCAGTAAATGCGACAACGTGGTACGCCGGATTATCACGAAAAACGACGTTGAAATTATGAAAATCGCGTCCGGCCGCTCCAAGAATGAGGACCTTGGTTTTATTCATAACGCCCTCCTATGACGCTCAATTGCTGAGTGCTTCATGTTATTAGCCCGTCGGTGGCGCGCACCGCCCACGATAGTCTCTTGCAAGCCGGAAATGGCTCGATCATAGGTCGCTCTCCGATGTGCCAGCCATGCTGCAATAACCAATGGATGGTGGCCGTTGAAAGATCAATCAGACGACGGAAGCGTTAATATATGCATCGGGCTGACACAGTGCAAGCTGATGAGGAACCTCATTTGCCCCTGTTGAGGCAGTTTGTTATGATTGCTTGCGTCTACAGTATGTCAGAAAAAATTCTCATTGCGCTTGGCGGCAACGCGCTGATTAAACCTCATCAAGCCGGAACGATTGACGAGCAATTGGCGAATCTGGCAGCCGGCTTGGACGGCATTGTTGAGTTGGTTGAGCGTGGGCATCAACTGGTCATCACACATGGAAACGGTCCGCAGGTAGGCAATATCCTACTGCGCGTAGAGGCGGCGCGTGGTCAGGCCTACGATTTGCCCTTGGACGTGTGTGTAGCCCAATCGCAGGGAGAGTTGGGTTACCTGATCCAACAATCATTGCAAAACGCGCTGCTACGGCGCGGGCTGAAACGACCGGTGGTCTCGGTGATCTCACAGGTGATCGTCTCAGAAGATGAGCTACGTTGGCAAAAACCAACAAAGCCCATCGGGCCGTTTTACACCGAAGGGCAGGCGCAATTACTAAAGAAGCAAGGATACAGTATGGTGCAAGATGCCGGCCGTGGCTACCGTCGTGTGGTGCGCTCGCCGGCGCCACTTGCTATTGTCGAGCAGGACGTCATCAAGATGTTGTTTGAGCAAGGCGTCATTGTCATTGCTGTCGGCGGTGGGGGCATCCCCGTCACAATGAATGCTAACGGCTATCTGCGCGGCGTGGCGGCGGTGGTGGATAAAGACCTGGCATCGGCTACGCTGGCCAACGCCATTGGCGCCGACAAGATCATGGACCTGACGTCGGTGGAGAAAGTCAAACTCAATTATGGTAAACCCAACGAACGTGACCTGGATCGTCTGACGACCTCAGAAGCCAAACGGTACTTGGCCGATGGGCAATTCCCGCGCGGCAGCATGGGACCGAAGATCGAAGCCTCCATTCAGTTCTTGGAACATGGTGGGCAACGGGTGATCATTTCCACGCTGGAAAAGCTGATCGAAGCCTTCGATGGCACAACGGGCACACATGTGTATCCCGATCCTATTTAGGAGGAACAGGTCATGAATCATCTGGTGAGTCTCAAGGATTGGCCGGCATCGCTCATTCAAGAAGTGATTCGTCATGGTTTGCGGGTGAAGCGCCATCCGGCCAAATTCTCGCAGGCGATGCGTGGCAGAACGCTGCTGATGCTGTTTGAAAAACCATCGCTGCGAACCCGCGTCTCGTTTGAGGTCGGCATGGAGCAGATGGGCGGCCACGCGATCTATTACGACTTGAGCGCCTCGCCGGCCGGCAAAGGCAAGGAAAGCATCGCCGATCTGGCCCGCACCGTCTCCCGCTATGTAGACATCATCATGGCACGCACGTTCGAGCACGCCACGATTGAGGAGCTAGCCCGCTATGCCACCGTGCCGGTGATCAATGGACTGAGCAACTTCTCTCATCCATGTCAAATTCTGGGCGACTTGATGACCCTCAAGGAAAAGAAAAAAAAGCTGAAGGGCCTCAAGCTGGCATATCTGGGCGACGCTCACAATAATGTGACCCATTCACTATTGTTCGCCTGCCCCAAAGTGGGCGTGTCGGTAAGCATCGGTTGCCCCAAAGGGGCCGTCTATGAACCTCACCCTGACGTCTTGGCGGCGGCTCGTCACTGGGCAGCAGCCGCAGGAACCGCCGTCGAGATTCATCATCAGGCAACCCGCGCCGTGGCGGATGCCGACGTTGTCTATACTGACTCGTGGATGAGTTATCACATCCCCGAACACGAGCGCGAAAAACGCTATGCCGCGCTGGCTCCCTTTCAAGTCACGTCCGCGCTGATGCGCCGCGCTAAACCTGATGCAGTGTTCATGCACTGCCTGCCGGCTCAGCGCGGCGTCGAGCAAACTGCCGAGGTCATTGACGGACCGCAAAGCATCGTGTTCGATCAGGCAGAAAATCGCCTTCATATTCAGAAAGCCATCATTTTGAAACTGCTGGGAGTGTTGTGATGGCATCGCCGAAATCAATCGGTCAACCAATCATTGAACCGTTGATGGCACACATCCCCGGCGGCTGGTTCCTGATGGGAAGCGACGTCGGAGCAGACAATGAACGCCCTGTGCATCACGTGTGGGTGGATGCGTTCGAGTTAGGCATCTATCAAGTCACCAACCGAGAGTATCAGTGCTTCGTTCAAGCGACCGGCTACATGCCTCCTCCTTTTTGGCGAGACGCCGCGTTTTCTCATCCACAGCAGCCGGTTGTTGGCATCAGTTGGTTTGATGCCGTTGCCTATTGTCAGTGGCTCAGTCAACAAACCGGACGACCGTTCCGGCTCCCAACCGAAGCCGAATGGGAACGCGCGGCGCGCGGTGGACAAGAGGGTTTGTTGTATCCCTGGGGGGATGATCCACCCCAGTCGCTACCCGATTATTATCGCCGATGGCGCAACGGGCCGGAGATCGTGGGCTTGTCGGCGCCCAACGGTTATGGCCTCTTCAACATGGGCGAGAATGTTCACGAATGGTGTTCGGATTGGTACGACCCAACTTACTACGCCAGATCACCGGAGAAAAATCCTATCGGCCCGCCAAGCGGCACACGTCGCGCCTCGCGCGGCGGCTCCTGGCGTCATCACATCAAAGTCAGCCGCTCGGCGGCCCGCAGCAGCATCCCGCCGCACTTTCGCTACAACGATTATGGATTCCGCATCGCCTGCTCAAAGACGCAGAACCTGCGCGCATGATGGCAATCGGGCTGCCTTTGACCGCTTGACTTGACCGAAAGGCAGCCCCACAATTACCCGCCATGCCACGCATCGTTTCCATCGCCACTGCTGTGCCGCCCTACCGCTATTCGCAAACGGAGCTGAAGCGTCATTATGCCACGTTACATCGAGAGCACCCAGAAACACTAGCAGCCCTATCCATCTTTGATCATGCTGGGGTCGAATACAGGCACTTGAGCTTTCCTGTTGAATACTATCTGGCCGGACCATCGTATGAGCAGCGCAATGATGATTTTGTCAAACGGGCGCTCTCGTTGAGCGAACAAGCTATCGGCTCCTGCTTGCGTCAGGCTAACGTCGCGCCTGAGCAAGTCAGCCAGATTATCTCGGTGACGACAACCGGACTGGCCACGCCCAGCCTGGAAGCGATGTTGGTCGAACGTATTCCATTTTCACGAGAGGTCCAGCGAACACCGTTGTTCGGGGTCGGCTGCGCTGGCGGAGCGGTCGGACTGGCTCGCACAAGCCATTTGCTTCGCTCGTCGCCAAAGGATTTTGCCATCTTGCTCTCCGTTGAACTCTGTGCGCAAACATTCATCGCCGCCGACCACAGCAAACTCGGTGTCGTGGCGGCCAGCTTGTTCGGCGATGGCGCTGCGGCTGCGTTGCTGGCCGGTGATAGCTCTCACCTTGACGGTCCATTGTGCGTGGGAGCGCAGAGCGTCTTGTTTCCCAACACACACGACATTATGGGATGGCGATTCACCAGTGACGGCATGCAATTGGTCTTGTCGCCGCGATTGCCGGCGCTCGTCAAACGGGTGATGCCGCCAGTGATTCGTGATTTTCTCTCGATCCATCATCGGTCACTGACCGATATACGGTTTTGGATATTCCATCCTGGCAGCCGGAAAGTGCTCGACGCGTATGAAGAATCACTCGAGCTCCAACCGCATCATCTTTACTGGTCACGCCACTTCCTTGGTGAGTATGGCAACCTTTCATCGGCGTCGGTTCTCTTCATTTTGCACGATGTGATGAGACGCGGGCAGCCGCAACGCGGCGACTATGGGCTTGTCGTAGGCGTCGGACCCGGCTTTAGCGCCGAATTGATTCTCCTGCAATGGTGAGCATTATGCCTGGTGGGTGGTCGGCACATCGTCGGCCATCGCATGACGTCATCATCGTTGGCGCGAGCGTTGCCGGCGCGGCGACAGCTTACTGGCTGGGACGCGCCGGCGTGCGCGTGCTGCTGGTGGATCGCGCTCAATTTCCCCGCGACAAACCCTGCGGCGAAGGCATCATGCCCGCAGGCGTTGACGTGTTAGCCCGGATGAACTTGCTTGCCACCTTGATTGAGCATGGCGCTCATCCGTTTGATGGTATCACCTTCCGCGATCATCACGGCTGCTGCGCTTCTGGTTCATTTGCCGAAGCTGGCCAGCGAGCGGGCTTGATCTGTCGTCGTCGGCAGCTTGACGCGACCATCTTATCTGAAGCGGCCAATCAACCAAGCGTCGAAGTGTTGATAGGATTTCGCGTCACCCGTATTCTGCGTCAGGGCAGCCGCGTCATTGGTATCGCTGGATGCCACAGTCGAGACGACCCATCGCGCGAACAGAGATTCACAGCCCCAATCACCGTCGGCGCCGACGGACTTCATTCGATTTTCCATCGCTCGGGATTGGTCAACGCCCGTCGCCCGCGCCGACAACGATATGGCGTGCGAGCCCACCTGGAGGGCGTTGAAGGGCTTGGCTCTCACGTTGAGGTCATTACCGATGCTCACGGCGAAGTTTATATGGCAGCCCATGGACGTAGCACCGCGATGATTGCTCTGTTATTGGAGCGAGAGGCGATGAACCGATTCGCTCGTGGCCTCACAGCGGCATACTGGGAATCGCTCCAGAGCATAGCTTCGCTCCGCCAGAGAATCGGCGCTGCTCGATTGATCACGCCGGTCATGGCCACCGGGCCGCTCGGCTCTCGCGTTGACCGAATCGTCGGTGATGGTTTTTTGCTCATTGGCGATAGCGCCGGCGCGTTAGACCCGATCACAGGCGCGGGTCTGTCGCTGGCTCTGAGAAGCGCGCCAATCGCGGCCCGCGTCATCACAGAGGCTCTCTCAGCCGCCGATGTTAGCGCCGCTCGGCTCAGGGCGTATGAAGTCGCCTGGCGAGCCATGTTCGATCCTCTGGCGCGGCTCACACGGCTCGTGCTCGAGCTGGCGCGCCATCCATCACTGGCGCACTGGACGATCAATCGCCTCCGTTGCCATCCCAACGTCATGCACGCATTGTTGGCTCGAGCGTCAGGCTCGTCTGTTTGCAACTGGCTTGACGCGACGACGCGCGCGATACGTGATCCACTAGAAACAAGGACAGCGTGGCGATGCAGGTAACATACTACATCGGCGGATTCATCGGCATGATAAGCATCCTGTTGTCTCCACTGACTGGGTCAGTGGCATCACAACACACAACGCCGCCCACGCTCCAGCCAGGCCATGAAGACGTGCTGCTTGGAGCCATCCTCGTCAATACCTTCGTGACGGTTGTCAACAAGTATGGGGAGCCGGTCACCGGTTTGGACGCCACCGATTTCGCTGTTTACGATGAAGGACGACGCCAGCGCATCACGGCCTTCAGCCGTGGAACGGAATTGCCGCTAACGCTCGCGCTGGTGATTGATCGCAGCCAGAGCATCCAAGCGCGATTCGACCTGGAACGCGCCGCTGCCATTCATTTTCTGGAATCCGTCATGCGCAAGGGACATGATCGGGCGCTGCTGGCCGTCTTCGATTCAGGGCTGTATATCGTGCACGAGTTCAGTGACGACGTCGCCGCGCTCACAGAGCGAGTGAAGCATCTGACCACAGCCGGCAACAGCGCCATCTACGATGCTGTCACTAAAACAGTCCGCACACAATTTGCGCCGCTGCCAGCAGGTCGTCACGTTATGGTGCTCATCACTGACGGCGAAGATACGGCCAGCGCGCATACGCTTCGGCAGGCGGTTGATGCGGCGTTGCGCGCTGATGTCATTATCTATTCCATCGGGATTCACGCCACCAAATCCGGCGCAGCGACGCTACAATACATAGCCAGAATGACCGGCGGGCGATGCTTCCTGCTGCAAGACCCGCAGCAACCGTTAAAGGATTTATTCGCTCAGCTTCAACACGAACTGCGCAGTCAGTACAGCATCGGTTACTACTTGCAGCAGCCGCCTGATGGGCGATTTCACCGATTGACGTTCAAGGTCAAGAAAAAAGGGTTATCGGTCCGCGCTCGACACGGCTATTATGCACTTGCAAAACCGTAACAGAAATGAAATCTCAGGCCTCGGCCAGATGACTCAAACTCCACATGGCTTTCAGCTCAAGACACGGATTGAGCACGACGTTGAGCTTTATGGCACAGGCTTACCGGGAGCTTCGCCGCGCAGCTTCGGCGCGCTCACGTAGCCGATGACACGATCCTTCATGACCTGATTGACAACGATCTCATACGGCTGGTTCAAACCTCCAACGTAAACAAGAATCGGTTCGTTGATATTCACCTTGTCGCGCTTGAGCCTTCGATCATCAGCCGTGTATTCGATGTTGAACCGTTGCTTCTTGACATCGGTGCCCCTGAGTTGCAACTGCAGATCGCTGACGCGTTGAGACCGATCTTTGGCTAGATTAAATTCAAAATAGTCGCGCTCGCCGCGCCGGCGCAGATAAGCCAGTTCCGTAGCATTCTGGGCAATGGCCGTGCCGTGCTCGCTGAGCTTGAGATTCATTTTGACCAGCTCTTCTTTGGTTGCTGCCACATCTTTGCCAACGGCAGCAACTTCCTGCTTGGTGGATGACACGTCGCTGCTGATTGCGCCCAAGCTGCTGGTCGTCTGTCGCTGAAGCTGACTCAACGCTTCCGCCGATGCCTTCTGCTCCAGGGCTTGCGCCAGTTCAGCGACCCGCCGCTGTTGATCAGCGCGAATCTGCGCGGCCACCTGACGCGTGCGATCGAGTTCGGCTTGCGTCATGCCGAGTCGCTCCAACGAGATGTTCAAGTTAGCTGTCAATTCAGCGATGCGGGCTTCGTTCTCTTCGAGTCGCTGGGTGGCTAGCGCCAGTTGCTTGATGGTTTGCTCGCTATGCGCTTTCAGTTGCTGGTTGAGCGCCAGATCACTTTGGCGAAGCTGATACACAGCATAGGTCAGCAATAACGCCATCAACACACCGAGCACAGTCAACACCTTGCCCATGCTGAAGCGGCGTCTCTCTGGGACTGCATGATCGCCCGCCGCCGTATCCTGTAACGACCGATCAGAGAGTGGTTGACCATTCATTTCGTTCATACGCCTCCTTCAAACTACATTGATTTGGACGACAACGCATACTGCCAAATTAAGTAGCGCGGCACCTTGGTTCATCCTGGCAAGACCATCAGATGCTAAGCCACCGTTCACTCGTTGTCAGCTCACATGCAAGCCGGCGCCACACCCGTCCATGCAGCGACAGCACCCATATCCAACACAGAACAACCAAATCTGCAAGACCACGCCAAAACTAAGCCCACCAAACACCCAAACGACGCCAAAGAATTTCTTTTTCATCCTCCGCGGCGCGCTGTTGCATAGAGGCGATTCCCCAGAAATGTGATATAGCGCCAACCGTGCTTCTGACCGCCCGTAACGCGATCAAACTGCGCCTTGGCCTTGCTACTTTCATCTTCTGCCAATAGACCACTCGGTCGCTATCGCTCAGTGGAGCAATGCTTCATGCTGCCACCATTGCTGGCCGCGCGCGCGCAATGCCTCGAGCGACGCCTGTAACTCAGCCTGGCGGGCGCTGAGTTCCTCTTCACGGCTTCTGGGTTCAACATAGATTGGCTTCCCGAGCAGGACAACGGCCCGTGTGAAGGGGTAAGGAATTTGCGTTAGGTCCCAGCTCTTCAGTTGCCAGCAGCGTCGTGGCGTGATGTGAAACGGCAAGATCGCTTGACCGGTCATTCTGGCCAGAAAGACAGCGCCCGGTTTAGCCTGGAAGCGAGGCCCACGCGGGCCATCAATGGTGAAAGCAGCCGGCAATCGAGCCTTGAGGCATGCAGCCATCTGTTTGAGAGCGGCGCTCGCGCCTTTGCTGGAGGAGCCACGCGCTGCGCCATAGCCGCACCGTTGAATAGCGCGCGCGATGATCTCTCCGTCGGCGCTGCGGCTGGTCATCACAACGATCCGGCGCTGGCGCCAGAACCACGTGGCCAGAAAAATACACTGATGCCAAAACGTGTAGATGACTTGTTTGCCCGCGCGTTCGATCTCGTCGTGATGATGCCAGTCCACAACAGTCCAGCGCACGGTGCGACCGATCAATTTGATGAGCCAGGCCAGCAACAATCCGGCAAGCCGAATCCTCAGTCGCTCTTTGACCGGATAAGGGGAAAGATCGGCCAATTGGTAGACCTGCTCCAACAGCTTCGCGTCATTTCGCGCTGGCGCTACTGCGTCGGTAGCAGCCGACGACACGGAAGGTTGACGAGGTGACGTTGCATCCACTTGCTCGAAGCCCGAAACACCGATGCCACATTTCAACCCGGGCACGCTGCGTTCGCCATTTCCGGCAATCAAGACTATGCGCTCTCTTTGATTTCGCGCAACTTGGCCGTCAATTCGGGCACGATCTCAAACAGATCGCCCACGATGCCGTAATCAGCAATGTCGAAGATAGGCGCATCCGGGTCTTTGTTAATGGCGACGATGGTCTTGGAACCCTTCATGCCGACGATGTGTTGAATCGCGCCAGAGATGCCCAACGCCACATAGAGCTTGGGACTGACGGTTTGGCCAGAGCTGCCAATTTGCCGATCCATCGGCAGCCACTCGTTATCGCAGATGGGCCGCGAAGCGCCAATCTCCGCGCCCAACACATCGGCCAGAGCTTGC
This sequence comes from Blastocatellia bacterium, assembly GCA_025054955.1. Classification (NCBI taxonomy): domain Bacteria; kingdom Pseudomonadati; phylum Acidobacteriota; class Blastocatellia; species Blastocatellia bacterium. The sequence continues at coordinate 94,369 of JANWZE010000025.1, forward strand.
GCCAGCGGAATGTTATCGGCGCTCTTAATGCCACGACCAATGGCGACAATGACCTCGGCTTGACTGAGATCAACCGCCTGCTTCGCTTCACGGAACATCTCCAGCGGCTGGGTCTTGATCATCGTCGGATCAAGCGACACAGCCACCGATTCAACAGTAGGCGGCGTGGACGATGTGGCCACTTCATCGCCACGAAACGACCCAGCTTGAAAACTGACGAAGCAGGGCGGCTCGCCTTCATAGCAGACATCGGCATTGAGCTTGCCTTGAAACACCTGGCGCACATAAACCAATCGTCCTTGCTCGTGCCGGAAGCCGATGCAATCGCTAATGAAGCCGCGACCTAACGAAGCGGCCAGCTTAGGCGCAAAGTCACGAACTTGATAGGTGTGACTCATCACCACCAGAGCCGGCTGCCGCTGCTGGATGAGAGATTTCAGGGCCAGCGCGTATCCATCCGGCGTGTAATGGTGTAACAGCTCATGTTCCAGCAGCACCAGCTTATCAATCTGTTTGTCCGTAAATTCAGCCGACAGCGACTGGAGGTCTTTCCCCACCAGCGCAACCGTTAACGGTCCGCCTAGCGCGGCGGCCAGTTGTTGCCCGGCCTGAACGGCTTCCCAGGTTGTCTTGTTTAACTTCCCGGCGTGTTGCTCAGCAAAAACGAGTATTCCCTGACTCATATCACTTTGGCCTCGCGCTGCAATTTTTCCACCAGCTTGGCGACTGCTTCCTTGGCGCTGCCTTCGATCATCTCCGTTCGCTTGGTCTTTTGCGGGATGTAGACGCGCTCGAAGCGTTGGAAATTTCCTATGTGACTCAGCCCAAGATCGTGGGCTGACATCGTCTGAATCGGTTTCTTCTTGGCGCCCATGATGCCTTTGAGCGTGGCATAGCGCGGATGATTGATGCCCGATTGAATGGTCAACACAGCGGGCAGCGGCAATTCAATCCACTGGAACCAACCTGCTTCCAGTTCCCGTTTGACCTTGATCCTGCCGTCAAGCACCTGGATTTGCATCACGATCGTCACGTGCGGCAAGCCGAGTAATTCAGCCAGAATGACGCCCGTTTGCGCATAGCCGAAGTCATCCGATTGCAAGCCGGTCAGTATCAGATCAAACTGGATGTTCGATTTCTTAATGGCCTCAGCCATGACAAGGGCTGCATGATAGGCATCGAGGCGTTCAAAGAGCGGATCATCCAAATGAATGCCCTGATCGGCGCCTTTGGCAAAGGCTTCGCGGATGGCCTGTTGCACACGGGACGGCCCGACTGAGCAAATGATCACGTCGCCGCCGTGAGCTTCCTTCAGCCGCAACGCTTCTTCCAATGCGTAGACATCAGGTTCATTGATTTCCCAGCCCAGGTCGCGCTCTTCAATCCAGGATTGATCGGCGCGAACCTTGAGCACCGATTCCCGGCTCGGAACCTGTTTCAAACATACAATCGTATTCACAATGCCTCCTGTAGATGATTAAGGCAAAGCGGCGGGGACAGACGAACGATGAGTAGAATGATATGGAGTAGGGCTGTTCATCATTCACCGTTCATCCTTAGCTTTGTTCATTTACTCTTCATAGCGTTTGAATAAGAGCGCCACATTGGTGCCGCCAAATCCAAACGAGTTAGACAGAGCATACCGGATCGTGGCCGGTCGCGCTTGGTTGGGGACGTAATCGAGGTCGCAATCAGGGTCGGGCGTCTCATAGTTAATCGTTGGCGGCAGGCACTGACGGTCAACAGCTAAACACGTGATACCCGCTTCCAATCCACCAGCCGCGCCCAGCAAGTGGCCGGTCATAGACTTGGTCGAGCTGACGGCCAACCGATAGGCATGTTCGCCAAACACCCGCTTGATGGCCTGGGTTTCCAGCCGGTCGTTGTACTTGGTGGACGTGCCATGCGCGTTGATATAATCCACCTGTTCGGGAGTGATGCCGGCATCGTTCAACGCCATCGCCATCGCGCGAATCGCTCCGTCGCCGTCTTCAGCCGGTTGGGTGATGTGAAACGCATCAGCCGAGGCGCCGTAGCCAACGATCTCGGCATAAATTTTAGCGCCGCGCGCGCGGGCCAGCTCCAACGCTTCCAGCACCAGTATGCCAGCGCCCTCACCCACAACGAACCCATCACGGTCTTGGTCAAACGGACGCGACGCGCGGGCCGGATCATCATTGCGCCGCGACAAGGCTTTCATCGCGGCAAAACCGCCGATCCCCATCGGCGTGATGGCTGCTTCGGAACCGCCGCAGATCATCACATCGGCATCACCGCGTTGAATCACCTTGAATGAATCGCCGACGGCATGAGCCCCCGCCGAACAAGCCGTGGCGGCCGCCAAGTTCGGTCCCTTAGCGCCAAATCGGATGGAGACTTGTCCGGCAGCCAGGTTGATGATCGTCGCCGGAATGAAGAACGGCGAGATGCGGTCGGGGCCGCCTTCCATCAATTTGGCATGTTCCCGCTCAATGATCGAAAAACCCCCAATCCCTGAACCAATCGAAGTGCCGACGCGAGCGGCATTCTCCGGCGTAATACTCAGTCCAGCATCATCAACCGCTTCTTGCGAAGCGGCAATGGCGTAATGAATGAATGCGTCCATTTTCTTGATCTCTTTGCGATCAATGAACCGCTGCGGATCAAATCCCTTGACTTCAGCGGCAAAACGAACGGGAAACGTGGACGCATCAAAATGCGTGATCGGCGCCACACCACTCCGTCCCTGGATCAATCCCGACCAGGTTTCCTCACGGGTCAAGCCGACGGCGCTCAGCAGCCCGATGCCTGTGACGACGACTCTTCGATGCGGACTCAAAACACCCTCCTGATCAACCGCAAGCGGTCACTTCTTATGCGCTTCAATATAATCAATGGCGTTCTTCACGCTCAAAATCTTTTCCGCTTCTTCATCAGGAATCTCGATGCCAAACTCCTCTTCAAATCGCATGACCAGTTCCACGTTATCGAGCGAGTCGGCGCCGAGATCATCAATAAACCGGGCGTTCGGAGTCACTTCCGATTCGTCAACTCCCAATTCTTCGACAATAATCTGCTTCACGCGTTCCTCAATGGATTCTTTCGCCATTACTATCCTCCAAAATGTGTTTGATGACTGCTCATTCTATTGCACCATCTCACCTCAAGCAAGGGGCAACCAGCAGCCCGCTGCCGCCATGCCTGCCCCTCTCAGCGCGTTGCCCGCAGACAGCATTGAGCTGACTTGGCCATTTGCCTGAGCTTACATGTACAACCCGCCGTTGATGTTCAACACGTGGCCGGTAATGTAGCCCGCTTCCTCTGAGGCCAGAAACACAATGCCGGCGGCCACATCTTGAACGGTTCCCACGCGGCCCAATGGCACCATACCCAAAATTTCCTGCCGCCGTTTCTCATCCAGCGCATCAGTCATCGCCGTTTCGACAAAACCCGGCGCAATGGCGTTGACGGTGATCTGCCGTGAAGCCACTTCGCGGGCCACAGCTTTGGTCAATCCAATAATGCCGGCCTTAGCCGCCGAATAATTGGCCGTGCCAGCGCTGCCCATCTGCCCCATTACCGACGTGATATTGATGATGCGCCCATACCGCGCCTTCAGCATCACAGGCAGCACGGCCTGTATGCAAATAAACAGACTGGTCAAGTTCGTGCGAATGACTGCATCCCAGTCCTCTTGCTTCATGCGCAACAACAAGCCGTCGCGCGTGATGCCGGCATTGTTGACCAAAATATCAATCCGGCCAAAAGAGTGCTTGGCCTCATCCAGCGCCGACTGAACCTCGTCGGCGAGGGTGACATCAGCCTTCAGCGCCAAGGCCCGCCGCCCCAGTTGCTCAATCTGAGCGGCATTGGCTTGCAGTTTCTCCAAGGTGCGCGCCATTAAAACAACATCGGCCCCGGCTCGAGCCAGCGCCAGCGCCGCTTCCTGCCCGATGCCCTGCGATGCGCCTGTCACGACGGCGACCCGTCCACTCAAATCAAACATACGTTACCACCTCATCACCATACCACCATACGTGACGCCCGCCCCGAAACTGGCCAGCAGCAGCACATGGCCGGGCTGGATGCGCCCCGACCGAACACATTCATCCAAGCCAATCGGAATGGACGCCGAAGATGTGTTACCAATACGATCAATGTTGGAATAAACTTTCGATGCCGGCACACCCAACCGCTCACCCACTGCGTCCGTGATGCGTTGATTCGCTTGATGCGGAATGAACATGTCAATATCGCTCGGCGACATCTTGACATCATCCAGCGCCTGTCGCGCAATATCGGCCATATTGCGAACGGCGATCTTGAACAGCTCGTTGCCGCGCATCTTGATGTAATGCAGCCGCTCCTCAATCGTTTGTTGACTCGCCGGGTAGCGCGTTCCGCCGCCGGGCGTGTACAGATAGTCAGCAAATTCACCATCGCTGCGAATGCGCGCTGACAGTATCCCTCTGGGTTCTTCAGTCGCTCGAACCAGCGCCGCGCCAGCGCCGTCGCCAAAGATGACGCAGGTGGCGCGGTCGGTGTAATCCACATACCGACTGAGCAGCTCAGCGCCAATGACCAACACGTGTCGCGCTCGCCCCGCTTTGATGACCCCTTCGGCTTGCACCAGCCCGTACAAAAATCCCGAACACGCCGCCGCCATGTCATAAGCGGCCGCTCGCTCTGCGCCCAGCGCCGATTGAACCAGGCAGGCAGTCGCCGGCAACATCATATCAGGACAAACCGTGGCGCAAATGATCAGATCAACATCCCGCGGCTCCACTTCAGCCATCTCAAGGGCGCGTTGAGCAGCCAGCGTGGCGAATGTAGACGTATATTCGCCAGCGCGCGCGATGTGTCGTTGACGGATGCCTGTGCGGGTGACAATCCACTCGTCAGTAGTTTCCACCATCTTTTCCAAATCGGCATTGGTGAGTACACCCTCTGGCAGGGCATGACCAGTACCAGCAATCATTGCGTTGATCTGTTTCATATTCGAGCTCCTTTGTGAAGGCGCGCGTTGGCCTCATTCAAGTGAGCGATCTCTGCCTCAATCCGTTGCGGCACCCGCCGCTCGGACAATTCGGCAGCCATGTTGATCGCATTGCGAATGGCTCGCCCGGTGGAGCGCCCGTGACAAATCACGCACACATCCCTGACGCCCAGCAACGGCGCTCCGCCAAACCGTTCATAACCGAACTGCTCAAGCAAGTGCTCAAAGACAGCGCGCAGTTGATGAGCCTGTTGCTCACCCACGATACCGGCCAGTAATTCTTGCTTGATAGCTTTCAGGAGCATCTCGGACGTGCCTTCGCTGACTTTTAACGTCACATTGCCGGTGAACCCGTCACACACAATGACATCGGCAGCCCCGGCATACATGGCTGAACCTTCAATGTTGCCAATAAACCGCAATCCTGAGCGTTGCAGCAACTGAAACGCCTCTCGCGTCAATTTTGTGCCCTTCAGTTGCTCTTCTCCAATGGACATCAGGCCCACAGCCGGCGAGGGCACACCGAGAATGAGGCGGGCATACACATCACCCATCATCGCGAATTGGAGTAAGTGAATCGGCTTGCAAATGGCATTGGCTCCGACGTCAATGAGCACCAGCGGCTTGCCCACAATCGTGGGCAGTGTGGCAGCCAAAGCGGGCCGATCTATGCCCTTCAACCGCTCGGAGATCATCGTCGCCGTCGCCATGATCGCGCCTGTATTACCGGCGCTAACAAACCCATCGGCGCGGCCTTCACGAACCCATTGCAGGCCAACGTGGATGGTTGATCGCTTCTTGCGACGGATAGCCTGCACAACCGGTTCATCCATGCTGATGACGTCGGCGGCGTCAATCACCGTGATCGCTTTGAGCAACTGTGGATCAGCCCCGACCAGCGCCGGCCGCACGCGGGCTTCTGGTCCAATCAGCACCACCTGCACGTTCAACTCGCGCACGGCCATCAGTGCGCCTTCGATTTCGCTTGCCGGAGCGGCATCGCTCCCCATCGCATCCAGTACAATGGTGGTCATGCGCCTGCTATTCTTCTTTGATTTCAATCACCGGTCGTCCTTTGTAATAACCACACTTGGGGCACACACGGTGGGGCCGTATCGGCTCCCGACACTGCGGGCATACGGTCATCCCCGGCGCAGTCAATGCATCATGCGAGCGCCGGCGACCACGCCGGGCACGCGAATGACGACGTTTCGGATTTGGCATTTGGTCCTCCTAATCAATGATTCGTTTTGTTTAACTCTTGCAATGCGCTCCACCACGCAGAGACACGCTGAGGCTGACACGAACAGGTCTGCTGATTGAGGTCGGCGCCGCATTGTGGGCATAAACCACGACATTCTGAGCGGCACAGCCGGCGAAACGGAAGCGCCAGAAAAATCTGCTCCTGTACCAGTCCATCCACCTCCAGCCGGTTGTCTCGGTAAAATCCATAGTCGAGGTCTTCTTCCGTCAACGGAACGTCCTGCTGTGGCGTCAACGTTTCAATCGGCGCATACAACAGGTCGAAGGAGACTTCAATGGGAACATTGAAGGCCACCAAACAACGGTCGCAGAGAACCTGTACAGTCGTTGTTAAACTCCCCTTAACACGTATCTCACGCCCTCGTGTGCGCCGGAGCCACAGACAGACCGCCGGAGGGACGATTACACTGACCTCCGACTCAGGCAGATCAAACAGCTCATCATACTGATGGGCAATGTACAGCTCATCCGCCTCAAGTTGTGAAAGATCAACATGCATACCAAAACTGGCCAATTATAACGGCCTTTGCTTCGGTGTCAACGAACACACGGTGGTAACCGTCACAGCTTAGCGGTCGGACAAGTCAATTATAGACGGAAGCAGAATTGACTTTCCACGATGGGGTGAAGATGGCAACGTCGGTCGAATTTATACCAATTGTGGGGAAAAGACCATGTTGTTGGAGGGGCGTTCCTGTGTGGACGCCTGCTGACGTGTGGTGTTTTGAACAAAGCGAGGTTGAAGCAAGGGCGGCAGCCGCCGCCGCCATAGGATAGCCAGATGTCAAACGTCTGATTAGGCGTCCTCCCCAACCCCTCGCGCCCTGAAGGGGTGCCGCCTGTTGCCTCATCGGCTCATTCATGCTGTCTGCTCGCTGGCCGCGAATGTGCTACTTTGGCGCTTCTGCAACGCGCCACGATGGTTCGAGTTGCTTTCCCGGACGTTACACGTCTGGCAACGTTGTCCGGGACCGCTTGCGCGGCTCAGCAGAACCGAGCGTAGTATGAATCTCCCAAATGCGCACACAAGATCGTAGACGGCCGCTTCGGACACTTTGCTCCTGCTCTGCATCCCGCTTCATCACGTAGGGCCTTTCTTCGGACTACTGGTATGAGTCAGCGGCAATGCGCGATGTTCACTCGGCATTTGGTAGAAGCCTACCTTTTCTTACCGCTTGCCAGTTCTAACTCGAGCGTGCGAGGGCCGAGCGGCGCATCGGGACTTACGTTGACACGCACCAAGATGAACGGGTTGAGGGTCGGCCCTTGGCGCGGCATCGGATCCAATCTGGCTGTCACGCCCTCGCCGGAAATCCGCACACCGACCACATCGGCTAATCCAATCCCATAAATTCGTATCAGCCCACTGGTGCCTGGAACAACTGCTGTTGGTGGGTCAGCGATTCCCTGCCAGTAACCATTGGTTGTATCAATGCTGGTCACTCGTGGCGGTGAAACCGTGAAAGTGACATCACCACTATGTACCATGCCGTTGGGCGTCCTCAGACGAAACCGGCGCGGGCCGGGTGTTGCTACGGGGCTGATGCTCAACTCAGCATCTACGCTTCCGTTAAGAAGAGAAGAAACGCCGCCACCACCCGATCTCACAAGGGCGGTGATGCCCTCGCCATCCTCAAATTCAACGGCGGTAGCATCCCCGATGCCGATGCCAGCGATATACAGATAGCCGCGCGCTCCCGGCGCAGCTTCCGCAGTGGTCAGGGAGTCCACGCGCGGAGGCGTTACGGTAAATGTCACGTTGGTCTCCGCGCTGGAGACAGTTCCCGGCCCACGAGGGATCGTCACTGTAAACGCGCGTGGGCCCAACGGCGCATCCGGCGCAATGGTGACCTTGGCCGAAATGGAACCATTTGCATAGCTACAAGGCTGAGCATAAACATCTTCAACCGTGACGCCGCTGCCGGAAAAGTTGACGGCCGTAGCGCCGCACAAACCGACCCCACCGATCGAGATTTGACCACTCTTGCCGGGCGCGCCTTCGGCGTCCCAAATGCCCCTGATGTAGGGATTCACGACCGAAAACGTCACGTCTCGACTTTCAATCACGCCATGATCCGTCACTACTGAAAATCGCCGTGGCCCTAGCGGCGCACCGGGGGCAATCTCCAATTGCGCAGTGATAGTTGGATTGAACGGGGCTCTCCATACCCAGACGTTTTGCACCCGAATCCCCTCACCCTCAAAGCGAATCTCCCGCGTTTGGTCTAGGCCTACGCCGAAGATCGTGACCTCTCCAGCGGTCCCAGGTGCGCCTTCATCATCCCACATCGCTAGAATGGTTGGTTTCCGAACCGTGAAAACCAGGTCGCCGCTGGACACTTCACCATGGAGCGTCGTCAGTGTGAACCGGCGTGGGCCAGGTTCTGCCCAAGGCGCAATCCGGACGTAAACAAGGACAGGTGGATTCAACTGATTGGGATCAACGAGCCCGGGGTATTCAACTTCACCGGTCACGCCTATGCCTTCAAAGGTGATGGCCGTTGCGCCGGACAGTCCAATCCCCTCAATCATGATGTACCCTTCGCTGCCCGGCCGCCCGCTGCCATTAATAGCATTGTGGAATTCGAGTGGGTCTATGTCTTGCTTAGCCCGGCCGGTTCTCGATGACGCGCGTATCAAAGCGGCCTGTGATTTGGCGTAAAAGAAATACCCAAACTCGGTGATCTGAGGCCGGGTAACTTCTAACGTCGCCTCAATGGTTCTCTGGTTGCCAGTCTTCACGGGCGTGTCTCCGAACCAAGAGAAGAAAAGAATTAAACAGATTGAAATTGAGGCATGCCTCACGAAGCGATGAATCCTGAATCCTTGTGCCATGGACATAGGTTTCCTCCTTAAAAGCGGCAAGCTGTGAAAACTCGCGCCGACGAGTCTACTGCTCATCGTGAATCAAGTCAACGAGCGGTGGTCACACTCGCGCGACGCAGAGGATGGGAGGTCATCTTCGGCAGGCCATGAATGACCTGCCTACGTTCAACTGCCTCTGTGAGACGAACGAAAAGCCACTTGCTTAATAACTAACATTGACCTGGAGGAGCACAAGATTGGTTGACGCTGCGTTGATAGAGCGATTGACGGAGCAGCAACAACGGGAATGGTTGCGTGCAAATTGCTTGACACTGTGTTGCTCAAGCGATAGAGTATTTTTCTCGTTGAGATGTTTGAAGGTGAGTGGGCCGTTAGCTCAGTTGGTAGAGCAGCGGACTCTTAATCCGCGGGTCGGAGGTTCGAGCCCTCCACGGCTCACCATCATCCCGCCTCGATCAGCCGCCAGGAGCCATCAGAATTTTCCGTGATGACGCACGCTCTCTGGTTTGCCTGGTTGTACTGAGCATAGATGCGAAAGTGGCGGAACTGGTAGACGCGCCGGACTTAGGATCCGGTGGTTTCCAACCGTGGGGGTTCGAGTCCCCCCTTTCGCACCACCTCAATGACGGCGACTCAGCTCACAATGGACAGAGTGGTCGGCCGGTGATCGTAACCATTGCACGTATTCAATGGAGTTCAAATCTGAGATTCATCACCTATCCGGAACGCAGAAAGAGCTGTCGGTAGAAGTGCCGGCCGAGCTCGTTCAGCGGGAATTTGACAAGGCTTATGCGCACCTCAGCCGGTCGGCTGAGGTAGCTGGGTTTCGTCCGGGCAGAGCGCCTCGTTCTGTGATCAAGCAGAGGTTTAGTCAGCAAGTGCGTGAGTATGTCACGGGTCAATTGCTGCCAAGGTTGGTAACCCACGCGCTCGAGCATCATGGATTGCAATTGGCAGCCGATCCCCAAATCACTCATCTCTCGGTGCAAGAGGGGCAGCCGCTGCGGTTGAGCATAACGGTCGAAGTATTTCCGCAGTTTGACGTGGTCAACTATAAAGGCATGCGATTGACCAAGCAGGTCAAGGCAGTCTCAGCGGCTGATGTGGATGCGGAGTTAGAGCGGCTGCGCGAGGAGCACGCCGAGCTGGTTCCTGTTGAGGGCCGACCGTCGCAGCTTGGCGATTTTGTCACGCTTCGACTGCGTATCCGCTCGATGCAGCCGCCTGCTGATTCGCCTGAGCAGTTGGATGAACAGGTGCTCGAGATACAACTGGGTGCAGCAGATGTGCTGCCGGCGTTTACCGACAATCTGCAGGGCATGCAGATTGGTGAGACCAGAACGTTTCGGGTCGCCTATCCAGCGTCGGATGACTACTCGGCGTTGGCCGGCAAGGAGGTTGAGTATGAAGCGACGCTGGAAGCAGTGCGCCAGATGGAGAGCCTGGCATTGGATGATGATCTGCCGCGAACGCTTGGCGAACCGTGCGATACATTAGCTGAATTCCGTCAGGTGTTAGCCGAGCGGCTGCAAGAACGATATGAGCAGGAGGCCAATGAGCGATTGGGACTGGCGGCGCTCCAGCAGTTACTGCGGTCGCATGTCATTGAAGTGCCGCCGACGCTGCTCCAACGTCAGTGGGAATTGCGCATGAAGAAGCTGATTGGCTCGGCTCTGATGGAAGGGATTGATCCGCGATCGGACGAGATTGACTGGAAGGCGATCGGTGAACATGAGCGAGAGCAAGCGCTTGAAGATGTGCGTAGCATGCTGCTATTGCGGCGCATTGCCGAACAGGAAGGCCTGACTGTTTCCGATGAAGAGGTAGACGCCGAAATCAAGCGGATCGCTGCACAGCGAGGCCAGTCAGCGATTCAACTGAAGGAACGCTTGACAAAGCAAGGCGCCATCAGTAGTATGAAACTCGAACTCAAAAATCGGAAGGCGCTTGACCTGGTTCTGCAAGCGGCGACGATTGAACGAGAGGTGGTTGATGGCGAACGATGAGGCAGGAGCGAGCCGCCGGATGGACGGGTATCAGCGTGGATGGTATTCATCATTATAACCGCCTTCAATTGAGGAACACTGGATGAAATCACTCGATATCTACAATGCACTTGTGCCGATGGTCGTTGAACAAACGAGCCGAGGCGAACGCGCGTATGATATTTTCTCGCGGCTCCTGAAAGACAACATCATTTTTCTGGGCACGCCGATTGACGATGTGATCGCCAATCTGGTCATCGCGCAGATGCTGTTTTTGGAGGCAGAGGACCCAGAGAAGGACATTTCGCTGTATATCAACAGTCCGGGCGGTTCGATCACGGCTGGATTGGCGATTTACGATACGATGCAATTCATTCGACCGGATGTCACCACTATCTGCGTTGGTCAAGCGTCCAGTATGGGGGCGCTGCTGCTGACGGCGGGCGCCAAAGGCAAACGGTATGCGCTGCCCAATTCGCGTATCCTCATTCACCAGCCTGCCGCCGGCGGCATCTCCGGGCAGGCGACCGATATTAAGATCGCGGCAGAAGAGATTCTTCGCATGCGAAAGCTCACCAGCAGTATTCTGGCCAAACATACCGGTCAGCCCATCGAAGTGATCGAACGCGATGTGGAACGTGATTTGATTATGAACGCCCAGCAGGCGGTCGAGTATGGTTTGATTGACGAGGTCATTACACATCGTCCCTGATGACAGAGCCAGGGAGTATTCAGTTGATGCGGAGAAAGGCTCATGGTGCGCAAGATGGATGATCTACTACGCTGCTCCTTCTGCGGAAAGAGTCAGAACGAAGTGAAAAAGCTCATTGCTGGTCCGACCGTCTATATTTGCAATGAATGCGTGGATATCTGCAATGAGATCATGGTGGAGGAACCGAGCCAAGAACCGCTGGCTCAACCGCGACTGCCCAAGCCGCTGGAGATTAAAAATTTCCTCGACGAATATGTGATCGGTCAGGAAGAGGCCAAGAAGAAACTGGCCGTCGCTGTCTATCAGCATTACAAGCGGGTCGAGATGGCCGGTTACCAAAGCGAGGTCGAAATTCAGAAAAGCAATATCATGTTGATTGGGCCGACGGGCACAGGAAAAACGTTGCTGGCACAGACGCTGGCCCGCATGCTGGATGTGCCCTTCGCCATCGTGGATGCGACCACGCTGACCGAAGCTGGGTATGTTGGCGAAGATGTGGAAAATATCATCCTGCGCTTGTTGCAGGCGGCCAACGGTGATCTGCAGCGCGCGCAGTGCGGCATCATCTACATTGACGAAATTGATAAAATCGCCCGCAAGGATGAGAATCCTTCCATCACTCGTGATGTTTCAGGAGAAGGCGTGCAGCAGGCGCTGCTGAAGATTCTGGAAGGGACGGTGGCCAATGTCCCGCCACACGGCGGGCGCAAGCACCCGCATCAGGATTTCATCCCGGTTGACACAACCAATATCCTATTCATCTGCGGCGGGGCGTTTGTCGGCTTGGAACGCATTGTCGAGCAGCGTGTGGGGAAAAAGTCGCTTGGCTTCCGCGCCGATATTCGGCCGAGCCGCTCACGCTGGCGCGACGGGGAGATGCTCGAAGTTCAGCCGGAAGACCTGATCCGCTATGGATTCATCCCCGAACTGGTCGGACGATTGCCGGTGATCGCGCGATTGCATGAGCTGGACGTTCCGGCGCTCGTGCAAATTCTGACTGAACCCAAAAACGCCATCATTAAACAGTACCAGAAACAGTTTGAATTCGATCATATCAAGCTGCGATTCACTGATGAAGCGCTGACCACCATTGCGCAGATGGCGTATCAGCGAAAAGTCGGCGCGCGCGGTTTACGGATGATTTTGGAAGAGCTAATGCTGGATGCTATGTATCATCTGCCGTCACAAAAGAAGATCAAGGAATTCGTGGTCACCGAAGAGATGGTCAACAGTCGCTGTGTGGTGGCCCCATGGCTGGAGAAGAAGGCAGGGTAGACACACGGAGGATTGGCGATGAAAGAGTATAGCGATGCAACTCCCACCGACGTTGTTCGGCATCCGGTTGTGCCGGTGCGTGACGTTGTCATCTTTCCCCATTGTATCGCCCGCTTCTTTATTGGTCGCCGCTCATCTGTTGAAGCCTTTCAGGCCGCGCTGCGAAACGATCGGATGGTGTTCTTGGCGACGCAGCATGACGCCACCGTTGATGAGCCGACGCCCGAGCAAGTCTATACTGTCGGCACGATCGCGCAAATCACCAAATCGCTGCCCTTGCCTGACGGCACGATCAAAGTGGAGGTGGAAGGCCGCGAACGGGGCCGCGCGGTGCAGATTCAGGTGCAGCATGGGTATTGGCTTGCCACAGTCCGTCGTCTGCCCGACGTGATTGAGCCTTCATCGAAATTGAAGTCCCTGCTGGGACGTTTGACGATTTTGGTTGACCAGTACTTGCAGCAGTATCCCAACGTTGACGTGCGGCACGCCTTTCGTTCGCAGGACCCGGCGCAGGTGGCCGATTTACTGGCCGATAGTTTGAAGCTGGATGTCGAGGTCAAGCAGCACCTGCTGGAGACAACGTCGGTCGCTCAACGGTTGACACGCCTCGTTGAAGTGCTTCAGTTGGAGATTGAGAAGTCACAGTTAGACCGCGAGATTAACAACCGCGTCAAACGGCAGATGGAAAAAGCTCAGCGCGAGTATTATCTGAACGAGAAGATCAAAGCCATTCACAAAGAGCTTGGCCGCAAAGATGAAAAAGCTGAGCTGGATGAGTTGAAGCAAAAAATTGAAGAGGCCGGCATGACGGCTGAAGCCTACGAAAAGGCCATGAATGAGCTGAAGCGGCTGGAACAGATGCCGCCGATGTCAGCCGAGACGACCGTGTCGCGCAATTACATTGACTGGTTGTTGGCCGTTCCGTGGCGCAAGATGAGTGAGGAGATTCGCGATCTGTCGTTTGCCGAGAACGTGCTGAACGAAGATCACTACGGGTTGGAGAAGATCAAAGAACGCATCCTCGAATATCTGGCTGTGCGGCAATTGGTGGAGAATCCCAAGGGAACGATCATCTGCTTTGCCGGCCCGCCGGGCGTGGGCAAAACCAGCTTAGGCCGATCCATTGCTCGCGCGACGGGGCGAAACTTTATCCGGTTATCGCTGGGCGGCGTGCGGGATGAGGCGGAAATTCGCGGGCATCGGCGCACGTACATCGGCGCGCTGCCGGGGCAGATCATCCAGATGATGCGCAAGGCTGGCACGGTCAACCCGCTGTTTATGCTGGACGAGCTGGACAAATTGGGCGTTGATTTTCGCGGCGATCCGGCTGCCGCCTTGCTGGAGGTGCTCGATCCGGAACAGAACTTCATGTTTCGCGATCATTACTTGGATGTCGAGTATGATCTGTCCAAGGTGATGTTCATCGCCACGGCCAATGTCACCCATACGATTCCGCCGGCGCTACAAGACCGGCTGGAGATTCTCCGGTTGCCAGGCTACACCGAGTATGAGAAGCTACAGATTGCCCGGCGGCACCTGATTCCCAAACAACTGAACAACACCGGCCTCAAACCGGAACACATCAACATCGAAGAGGCCGCCGTGCGACGGATCATTCAGTACTACACGCGCGAGGCGGGCGTGCGCAATCTGGAGCGCGAGATTGGCGCCATCTGTCGCAAGGTCGCGCGCCGGTTAGTAAGTTCCGGGCAAGACCCTCAGATGTTCAATCAGACCGTCGGTGAAGCTGACATCGCCGGGTTGCTCGGTCCTGAGAAGTTCCGGCCCGGCATGGCCAATGATCGCAGCGAAGTTGGCCTCGCCACCGGCTTGGCGTGGACGGAGATGGGCGGTGAAGTCCTTCAGATCGAAGTCACGCTCATGCCCGGCACCGGCAAATTGACGTTGACCGGCAAACTGGGCGAGGTCATGCAAGAATCGGCGCAAGCGGCTATCAGCTATGTCCGCTCGCGGGCAACGCTATTTCAGATTCCGACCGATTTTCACAAGAATTTCGACATTCACATTCACATTCCTGAGGGAGCAATCCCCAAGGACGGGCCGTCGGCTGGTATCACTATGGCGACGGCGATTGTTTCTGCTGTCACCAATATCCCCGTGCGCTGCGACGTGGCGATGACGGGCGAAATTACCCTGCGTGGCAAAATCCTACCGATCGGCGGGGTCAAAGAAAAACTGCTGGCAGCGCATCGCGCCGGCATCACCACTTTGCTCCTGCCGAAAGAGAATCAAAAAGACCTCGTGGACGTTCCTCGGGATGTCCTGCACGACCTCAACATCGAGTTTGTCGAGTCTATGGACGAGGTGACGCGGCTGGCCTTGGAAGGCTCATTGCCGCCGGTTGAGCAACCGCCGGTGGACGCTTTATGGGCCCGGCCAAGTGTGTCCGGCGAGGGCGCCACATCGTTGACTGAGTGAATCATCAACACGCTGAATGCCGAACGCTCCGTGACCCATGCTTGTCATCGAAGCGTTCACCAGGGTGGCAAGTCGTTGGTGAGTGTTCGTCGTTCAAAGCGTACACCGTTCATCATGACATAGGCCTGAATGAAAGTGACCAGCGCGCAGTTTATTTGCAGCGTCTATTGCAGCGATGATTTGCCCAAGGATCGGCGCCCAGAGATTACGCTGCTAGGGCGCTCCAATGTGGGCAAATCGAGTGTGCTGAACAGCCTGCTCAATCGTCGCTCGCTGGCCCGCATCGGTTCGACGCCCGGCCGAACACGTTCTATCAATTTCTACTTGGTGAACCAGATGTTTTACATGGTTGATCTGCCCGGCTATGGGTACGCCAACGTGTCGGAGGCGCAACGGCGCTGGTGGCGCGCATTGATCGAAGCGTACTTGAACGAGCGGTCTCAAATTGCCTTAGCTGTGCTAGTCATTGATGCGCGGCACGAGCCGACCTTGTTAGACATGCAGATGCGCGATTGGTTGATCAGCGCGAGCCTGCCGTATGTCGTGGCACTGACCAAGGCTGACAAACTGTCGCGACAGGAGATCGCCCGGTCAACCAGCCGTGCGTGCCAGGTGTTTCCCAACGTGACTGTCGTGCCCTATTCAGCGCGGACGCGGTTAGGCGTCGCCGAGCTGTGGCAAGCCATTCAATGCCGGCTGAGGGCCATGCCTTTGGCATCTCATTGAGCCACTGTCCATGTGCTGCCGGCACATCACGAAGGAATGAACATAAACCGCTCAGGTCGCCGCAGAGTGCTGAGATGGCTCTTTTCTCAGTGTTCTCTGTGCGCCTGTTGGTCGTTTTCCAAGGAGTATTGGTTATGACATTTGAAATTCATGAACTCAAAGAGATGAGCCTGAGCCGACTCGCTCAGATCGCCCGTGACTTGCAGATTCCGGGGGCCACCAGCCTGCGCAAGCAAGAACTGGTGTTTAAGATTATGCAAGCGCAAACCGAGCGCAGCGGGTTGATCTACTCGGAAGGCGTGCTGGAATGTCTGCCTGATGGGTTCGGGTTTTTGCGGTGTCCAGACTACTGCTATTTGCCCGGACCTGATGACATCTATGTCTCGCCATCACAGATTCGCAAATTTGATCTGCACACGGGCGACATCGTCTCCGGCCAGATTCGCCCACCCAAGAATGGCGAGCGATATTTCGCGTTGATCAAGGTCAAAGCGATCAACTACGAGCCGCCGGAAGTGCACCGGGAAAAGGTCATGTTCGACAACCTGACCCCGCTCTATCCGAACGAGCGGCTGAGAATGGAGAGCACGCCGGACAACTTGTCGGGCCGCGTGCTGGATATGTTGACGCCGATTGGCAAAGGGCAACGCGGATTGATCGTCTCGCCGCCGCGCGCCGGCAAGACCATGTTGCTGCAATCCATTGCGACATCGTTGGCCAAGAATCATCCTGAAGTGTTTCTCATCGTCCTGTTGATTGATGAACGCCCTGAAGAAGTCACCGATATGATGCGCACGGTTCACGGCGAGGTCATCAGTTCAACATTCGATGAGCCAGCGGCTCGCCACGTTCAAGTGGCCGAGATGGTGATCGAAAAAGCAAAGCGACTGGTCGAGCATGGACGCGACGTGGTGATTCTCCTGGATTCGATCACCCGGCTGGCGCGCGCCTATAACGCTACCGTGCCGTCGTCTGGCAAAATCCTATCAGGCGGCATTGACGCCAACGCGCTGCAACGGCCGAAACGCTTCTTTGGCTCAGCCCGCAATATCGAAGAAGGCGGCTCGTTGACGATCATCGCCACTGCGCTGATTGATACCGGTTCGCGCATGGACGACGTGATCTTTGAGGAGTTCAAGGGCACTGGTAACATGGAGATTCTGCTCGATCGCCGGCTCGTTGACAAACGCATCTTCCCTTCAATTGACATTAACCGCTCCGGCACACGTAAAGACGAGCTGTTGATGCCGCTGGAAGAATTCAATCGCGTCATTGTGCTGCGTCGGGTGCTGAGCCAGTTATCCCCCGTCGAGGCGATGGAATTGCTGCTGGACAAACTGAGTCGAACCAAAACCAATGCTGAGTTTCTTGCGTCTATGCAAAACCTGGAGTGAGATGCTTCCGGTGTTCAACCTGTCGTGTAATTCGATTCAGCCCGCTTGTGGTTTTCAAGCTCAATGGCGAGACGATGCCAGTCTTCAACCGGTCATGTTGCCTGCTAAACGGTCATTGCGGCCCGCGAACCTGCCATGCCGATTGTGCAGTGTAGTATGAGGTAGCCAGCAAGAGACCTCTCACCCTCAGCGAATCCGGAGAGATTCAAGTTGGTTGACATCTGATTATGCAGCCGTCATCAATTAGTAGTGGAACCGTCAGCGAACCCAGAGAAATTCAAGTTGGTTGACATGGCGTGGTGGATTGTCGTACCATGCTGCTCCCACAACAGCCTGGGAGGTCGGGTGTGGTTAATCAAGACGAATTGAGAACGGAGCGGCGCAAGCAAATTCAGTTTTTCGCCAAACAAGTCTTCTCCAGGAAGGGCTTTCACAATACGAGCGTGTCAGACATCATCCACGAGGCTGATATTGCACGCGGCACGTTCTATCTCTACTTTCAAAGCAAACGAGACATTTTCGATAGTCTCTTGGATGAGCTCCTCACGGAGCTGCGCCGGTGCATTAAGCCGATTGATCTTGGTCCGGGAGCGCCTGATCCATTTGATCAGCTCAAAGCTAATATCCGCCGGGTGATCGAGCTGGTCCGTCGCGATCCACAACTGATTCAGATTTTGCTGCATCACGCTGCCGGCTTGGATCAAAAATCAGCCGAGATCGTGCGAAACTTTTATGCCAAGGTGTTGGAGTTGATCGAGCGATCATTACAACAGGGGATTCGGCTGGGATTAGTGCGACCCTGTGATACCCGGATTGTGGCCTCTTGCATTCTAGGAACAATTAAGGAAGTGGCTGACGATTTGACTTCGCAGACGTGGGACGTCAGCTCACATGAGCGGTTGGTTGAGGAGATCATTGATTTTGGTCTACGCGGTGTGCTGGCTCGACCGTTGAGCCAATAATTTTTTTGTTCAGTCACTAGACTGACATGTCAGTCTAGTTGGGTAAATGCTTGGCTCCGGCTTGGCCGGAGAACTTGAGAAGGGAGGAACTATGGTGGAAACGATGGAAGCCATCCGACACTACACAGCCTATCGAACTCGGCCGCTGACGGATGAACAACGGCGGACGATTACCATTCTTTTTGGAGGCCTCACGTGGAAACACGAACGGCTCATTCAAGGCGTGCTCCACAATTTGAACTACAATGCCGAGCCGCTTCCCAACATCACGCGCGAGGATTTGGATGCCGGTAAGGAGTTGATTGACGTGGGGGCCTGTTGTCCAACGATCTTCACGACAGGCAACTTGGTGACCTATCTGAAAAAGAAAGCGCAGGTAGAGGGCCGAGACTACGTGGCCAATAATTACGCCTTTGTAACGGCTGGGGCCTGCGGTCCATGTCGGTTCGGGCAATATCATGAATCCTACACAATGGCGCTCAATGGCCTGGGACTGCAAGATTTTCGCCTGTTCCTTCTTTCTCAGAACAAACTCGACCAGGGAGATAACGGCGGTGGGTTGAATTTCTCACTGCCCTTTTCGATGGGCGTGGTCTGGGCCATTCTCTGCGCCGACATCCTGACCGACATGGAATACCTGACACGGCCGTATGAGGTCATTCCTGGCCAAACCGACCAGGTCATGCAGGAGAGCATCGAGTATCTTTATGAGGTCTTTCGTAACCGACCGATTCGCGGCAAAAAATGGGGCAATTTAGCCTGGCATTTGACTACTTCGTATTTCACGGAGGCGCTAAAAGAGGTCAAGAAGAAATGGGATGCCGTTGAAGTAGACCGCTTGCAGGTCAAAGCAAAGGTGAAGATCACCGGCGAATTTTGGCTGCAAACGCACGAAGGCGACGGCAACTACAACATCAAACGGTGGCTCGAACACGAAGGCGCTGAAGTGATTCCACCGCCGGTCGCCGTCTGGTTAGATTATCTGCTGCACTCGAAATTGTTCGACTTAGAAAATCGCAAAGAGTTTGAAAAGCGTCCAGGCGTGAAGATGGCGCTGATTAAGGCTCTGGCGCGACTGTATCGCCGAACCTATGACGGATTGCGCAAGGCGCTGAACTTTGTGCCGTATGCGCTGCCGGACCAATTTGAGCTGCGTCAGCTCGCCGACCCTTACTACCATTACCGGTTACGTGGCGGTGAAGGTCACATGTTGGTGGGCAAGGCGCTCTATGCCTATCGTCACAAACGAGCGCACATGATCTGCGAATTGTCACCCTACTCCTGCATGCCGAACACGATGTCCATTGGAGCGATGGCCAAAGTGCTCGGCCAATATCCTGATCTGCTGTATGCGCCGATTGAAGTCAAAGGCGACGCAGAGGTGCATGCACTCTCTCGTTGCCAGATGATCTTGACGGAAGCGAAGCAGCGGGCGCAGATGGAATTTGACGAGGTGCTCGACCGGAATAAGCTGACCGTGGAGAAGCTGCGCGACCTTGAAGCCAAGCAACCGGCGCTCAGACGCGCCACGTTCCGGGTTCCACACTACGGGTATGCGGGCACGGCCGTCAACTATGCGCTCTATCTGGCCACGCGGTAGCGCGAGCGAACGCGCCTTGCGTGGGCGCGCATGACATAGATGGACATGAACAGAACAGGAGTCTCTCCCATCTCAGGAGGTACTATGATTTGCGGCATTGATGTTGGCAGCACCACATGCAAATACGTGCTGGCATCGTCTGAGGGTGAAATCATTGATCAAGCGTATGAGCGGCACAACACCAAACAGGTGGAAAAGGTGTTGGAGTTTTTGACGCGATTGGAGCAGCAGCACGGCCTCACGCCGGAGCGAGATCGAGTCTTCTTCACGGGTTCCGGCTCAGGATTGATTGCCAAGCTGGTCGGCGGCAAAGTTGTTCAGGAAGTGGTCGCCGTGGCCGCCGCTGTCGAGAAGCTCCATCCTGATGTGCAGTTTGTCAGCGAGATCGGCGGCGAAGATATGAAGACGATCTTCTTCACCGGCTCGAACGGGACGAAGAATAAGCAAGTGCTTATGCAAAGCGCATGCTCAGGCGGCACGGGAACGTTCATTGAGAAGACGGCGCGCAAGCTCCAGATTCCACCGGAGCAGCTCTCGCAGATGACATACGAAGGGCGCACGCTGCACAAAATCAGCAGCAAGTGCGGCATCTTCGCTGAAGCCGACGCCAACACGTTGTTGAAAGCGGGCGTCTCCATTGAAGAGATCATTGCGTCGTTGTTTGAGGCTGTGGTTTATCAAAACCTGGCGACCTTAACCAAGGGCAACACGCCGTTGCCGGAAGTCTTGCTGCTGGGTGGACCGAATCTTTTCTTCCGTGGCTTACAGGAAGCATGGCGGCATCACCTCAGCAAACTCTGGCAAGAGAGAAAAGTGGCGCTGCCTGCCGGCAAGGACCCGGCCGAGTTGATCCAAGTTCCTACCAATGCGCTCTACTACGCTGCGCTCGGCTGCATCGAAGCAGGACGCGGAGAGCCGGAGCGCGTCGGTCGTTATGCCGGCACTGAGCGATTGAAATGGTGGATCGAAGAGGGTCAACACGAAGAGAAGCAGAAGGAAGGGAAACGCGGATTGTGGCGTGAGCCGGAGGAATTGCACGCCTTCAAAGCGATCTATGGCCGTCCCAATGGTCGGACACACTCTGAGCCGGCGGTCAACGTAGAGTTGACTCAGGTCGTCGTCGGGTGTGACTTCGGTTCAACCACGGCTAAGGCCGTCTGTCTCTCGCCGCAGAAGGAACTGGTCTTTTCCTGCTACGCGCTCAGCAAGGGAAATCCGATCGAAGACGCTCGGGCGCTCTTCCGGCAAATTCGACAGGCGCTTGGCAGCAGCGGTCAGATTCTTTCGCTCGGCATCACCGGATACGGCAAAGACCTGCTCAAAGGCATTGTCGGCGCCGATTGCGCCGTGGTCGAAACGGTGGCGCATGCGACTGCCGGACTGCACTTCTTCCCTGACGCCGATTGTATTTGCGACGTCGGCGGCGTGGATGTCAAGATCATGATTCTGAATAACGGCACTGTCGCCGATTTCCGCCTGAACTCGCAGTGTTCATCTGGCAACGGCGCATTTCTTCAAGGTGT
This sequence comes from Blastocatellia bacterium, assembly GCA_025054955.1. Classification (NCBI taxonomy): domain Bacteria; kingdom Pseudomonadati; phylum Acidobacteriota; class Blastocatellia; species Blastocatellia bacterium. Next base: position 116,049 of record JANWZE010000025.1, read on the forward strand.
GGCTGAGCGGTTCAATATCGAACTCGGCGAGATTGCCGACCGCGCGTTCGCGGCGCAAGCCATCCCGCAGTTGTCAATGGGCTGCGGCGTCTTCCTCCAGAGCGACATCGTCAATCAGCAGCGCAAAGGCTGGCAGGCAGAAGAAATTCTGGCTGGCTTGTGCGCCATTCTGCCGCTCAATGTGTGGATTTATGCCGGCGGGTTGAACAACCTGTCACAGATCGGCAAGAAATTCATCTTGCAAGGCGGCAGTCATAAGAATTTGGCTGTGGTCAAAGCCCAGGTGGATTTCATCAAGTCGAAGATTCCGGATGCTGAGGTAGTGGTGCACCCGTATTCGGGCGAAGCCGGCGCGATTGGCGCGGCACTGGTGGCGCTCGATTGGTGGCAGCGCGGCGGGCAGACCGGTTTCCGCGGGTTTCAGGTTATCGAGGAGTTGAGCTACGAGACCACAACCTCGCTCGACACGGTCTGCAAATGGTGTCCCGTCTCTTGCCAGCGTACCTTCATTGATGTTCGGCTTCCCGGCGGCAAAGGCCGACCCTGGAGCAAAGTGCCGCTAGCCGAAGGATGGGAACGCGTGATCGTCAATAACTCTTGTCCCAAAGGACTGGTGGAAGATGCCAACGAAATGCGGGTGATTAAAGCCGAGATGGAGAAGACTAAACATGCCTTTCCCAACATTGCGGACATGGTTCGGGCCCAAGCCTTCCACCGCTTTGCCGGCTAAGACGAAGGATCGTTCAGGTCTTCGCGTCGGCATTCCCAAGGTCCTGAACATCTGGAGCACGCATCAATTCTGGATCGGATTTTTGAAGGCGTTGGGCATTCCTGGCGAGAATATCGTCTTCAGCTCCGATACCTCGGAAGAGCAATTCCGCGAATTTGGCAAAGGCCGCGGCACGGTGGATTGCTGCTATCCGGTCAAGTGCATGAGCGGGCACTACGGTGAATTGATCTTCGGTCAAAAGAAGAAAATCAACGTGCTCCTGAGTCCGATGATCTACACATTGCCGTCGTTTCTTCGTGGGCATGTGCTCGACACGGCTACTTGCACCCGCGTCATGGCAGGACCGGAAAACATCCGCGCCGGCTTTCAAAAAGAGCGGGACGTCTTCGCTGAAAACGACATCATCTATGCCTCTCCGTTCGTGAGCATGGGCGATCCGCAGATGGTGCCCAAAGAGCTGTATGAATCGCTCAAAGATGTATTCGATCTCGACTTCGAGGAAACACGCCGAGCTGTGGAAGCCGGATATGAGGCGCTAGAAAATTTCAATCGTCGAATGCGCGCCAAAAGCCGAGAAATTCTCACCTGGTGCGCGCGCAACCAGAAGCCCTGCATCTTGATCTTAGCGCGTCCTTATCACATGGACCCTGGCATTGGCCATGAGATTGAAGTGAACCTGCAAACACATGGCTACCCGATTCTGTGGATGCAGTACTTCCCGATTGATGATGACCTGATGAACTGGTTATTCGGTCCCGACCTCCGCGCTGGTCGCATCCGCAGTCCCTTTGATATTTCCGATGTGTGGGATTCTTCCTACAGCAGCAACACAAACGAAATCCTATGGGGCGCCAAAGTCGCCGCTCGATGTCCGTGGATCACGTGCGTGATTCGGTTCTCCAGCTATGAGTGCGGCATGGATCAGCCGACCTACACGCCGACTCAGAAGATTGTCGAGGCGTCCCGCACGCTCTTCTTCAAGTTCGGCGATCTGGACGCTACCAAGCCCGCCGGCAGCGTCAACATTCGTGTGGAAACCATCGTCCATTACGTTGAGAAGTATTCTCAGGAGATCATTCAAAGAAAGTTGGCCTGGCTGCCCGAGCCATGTCCATTGTTGTGATACAGCGTCTACCAAGTTGCCTGAGCAAGGTGACAATCGCCTTGCCGCCGTCGGTGAGCGCGTTTGGGCTGGCTTGTGCCAGGCTCTCTGCCAGACGCCAATAGAGGATTCAAACACATTGTCTGTCATCAGACCGTCGCTATGGCAGGTGCTCCAGTAGCGCGTCAATCTCTTCAGACGTGTTGTAAAAGTGCGGCGAGATGCGCAACCGCCCAAGCCGCTGAACCACGACAATGCGATGGGCAAGCAACCGGCGATGCAGCTCGACCGCCGGAACCTGCTCGTGCATGCAACAGACAATCGCCGAAGCCTCGCCCGGTCGCCGCGAACTGATGACGCGATAGCCTTTCTCCCGTAAGCCTGCAACCAAATAATCGGTCAGATTCAATAGATGCTGCTCGATGCGATCTATGCCCACTTCCAGAAACAGATCAAGCGATGCGCCCAATGCATGGATGCCCATTGAGTTCAATGAACCAGGCTCATAACGCAGCGCGCCGTCGCGGTAATTCAACTCATAATCGAGCAGCTTGTCGAAGCTATTTTTGACCGACGTCCAACCAACAATTGTGGGTTGAATCAGCGGCATGATTCGCTCGGAGATGTACATGATGGTGATGCCTTCCGGGCCAAGCAGGAACTTGTGCGCATCAGCCGCCAGCGCATCAATTGCGTCTCGCTCAACGTCCAGACGGAGCGCGCCAAGCCCCTGAATCGCGTCAACGACAAACAGAATACCGCGCTGCCGACAAAAGTGGCCGATGGTTGACAGGTCCATGCGAAAGCCGTTGATGAACTGAACGAAGCTGACGGTGACGACGCGCGTCCGCTCATCTACCAGCGACAGCAGCTCGTCCGTCTCGATGCGACCGTCGCGCTCCGGCGCCAGGCGCAGTTGCACGCCATACTGTTGCAGCCGCATCCAGGGATAGATGTTTGACGGAAATTCACAACCACAACTGACAACATTGTCGCCGACGCGCCAATCAATCCCGTTGGCAATGGCCGACAGTGCCGCCGATGTGTTCTGCATAAAAGCAATCTCTGACGGCTTCGCGTTGATCAATCGGGCTGCTTGCTGGCGCACGCGCTCAGCTTCTTGCATCCACGCCATCCACTTCAACCCAGCCTCCGTGGTGGCTTCCTGTAAGAACCGTTGTATCGCTTGGAGCGAGCGGACGGATAATGGGCCGACCGCCGCATGGTTCAAATAAACATAATGCTGTGTGATGGGGAATAGCGCGCGAAGAGCTTCGTTCATGAGCGACAACTCCAGCTCAACTGAAAGGCAGGCTCAATGTGACCCACCACCTCGCCTCGCCGATTTCTCACATCGCGACGGCGCCAATGCGTCAATTGCTCAAGTTCATCATTGGTCAGCACGCCGAGCTGTTTGAGCACTTCGCACACAACCATCGCGCGTACACGGCGATCGTCGCCATCTTCAATTTTGACCGACACGCCCAATCCAGTCGGATACTGCTGATTGGGCATCACGCCGACCGTGTAGACGCCTTCAGCGCCAACTTTGGCGATCAGTCGCCCGCGTGTTGCGTTCATTAAGTCAGAATCGAATCGCCCATGTGTTGAGCCGACCATTTCGGGGAACTCCATCATGGCTGTGGTCACGCGCGCACACGCTTGACGCAAAGGGAGTTCCAACCGGTCTTCGTTCGGATTGACAAGGTGAGCATACAACAGCGCCATCCGGTAGAGCGAAAGAGCGAACGTCGGCACGCCGCATCCGTCAACGCCAATGGCAATGTCACCTGTGCTCATGTCAGCGAATCTGGCCAGTAAGCTCAGGATATGCTGTTGCAACGGGTGATCCGGTTGATCGTAGCTGGCCAGGTCATAGCCTAGGAATTTGCATACGACGAGCATGCCGGTGTGTTTACCCGAACAGTTATTGTGAAGAACCGTCGCGCCATGAGGCCCGAGTTCATTGGCTTTTGCTTTGTCATACGGAGGGTGAACGCCGCATTTGAGCATATCAGCGCGCAAGCCGGCGCGCGCCAGCAAGCCGGCAACAGCATCCGTGTGAATGTCCAATCCGTTATGTGAGGCGATAATGATGGCCAGCTCGCGGTTAGTGATCTGGAAATGCTCGGCAGCGCCGCTGGTCAACACAGGGATGGCTTGAAATGGTTTGGCCGATGAACGCAGAAATGTGACGAACCCGGTGTCGCCAAGATGAGCAATCTGCTCGCCTCGATTGTTGACGACGGCGATCATGCCGCGATGCCGCGACTCGACCGTGTCTGCTCGCGTCACTTCGACCAAGATGGGCGCTTGTTCCATAGCGCGGATACAGTATCAAAGATTGACCGCATCGGCAACTGGAAGCGATGTTCCATTGAGCCGCTGAGCGCGACGCAGCGCTAAAGACGGCTCTTCATGGGAGCCTACGCCAGCCAAAGCGCTGGTCGGCTGTGATTGAATGGCGCGGGCCTTGCCAATCAATCTTTAGCGAACAGGCGAAACGTGACGCCGACCGTCACCGTGATGGGATAGCCCGGCGTCGCGTGAATCCGCGCGATGACCGGATCGCCAGGTCGCAGTCGGGATTCAAAATAGTTTTGCGTTTCGTAGTAGCGCTTGTTGGTGAGATTATCAATGGACATGTTCAACTCGATCCAGCGGCGCACTCGTTTGGCCAGGCTCCAATCCAGAACCGTGAGACCTGATGCGCGAATCGTAGGGTCTTCGCCATCCAGACGGTAGCTGTTGATATAGCGAAATCGTAACGAGCTGGTGAACCCGCGCCAATCGGTCAACGTCAATCCAGCATTGGACACGACGTGTGGCGCGCGATCAACGTAAACGCGCGGCGTTGTGCCGCGGAAAAAGGCATTACCAACCTTGGTCAGGCCGCCGTTGAAACTCAGGTGGCGCAGCAATTGCACCGATGTCCTTGCTTCAAAGCCGTAGGCTCGGCTCGGGCCCTGAAATTCGATGCTGCCATCGTCGGGGATGTAAACTTGCTCGTTGGAGCGATCAATCCAGAATAGATGACTGCTGAGCGAAAGCCGCCGCCAACTGTATGCCGTGCCGAGTTGATAAAAATCGGTCGTCGAAATGCGTGGATTGTCAGGTCGCTGTACAACGCCGCGAGCATCCTGACTGGTGATGCCACGCCCGTAGTTGAAGTAGAGTGTCATCGGAATGCGGTCTGTCGGTACCACGGCCAGGCCCGCCTTGGGTTGAAAGCGCGATGCCCCTTGTGTGCCGGACAAATTCGGCATGATTTTGTCATCCACGTCGAAGCGAAAATAGTCAAATCGCAAGCCGCCTTCCAGGTGCACATGACCGCGCCATAGGTCTATGCCCTGCTGCACGTACCAAGCGCCATTGGTGACATGAGCGTTGGCTTTGGTGGCCGTGGCAATTGGATTACGCTTGACCGTGTTGTATAGCCCGACGTTGATTTGATTGTCATGAAAGTTAGCACCGAGTGTCAGTAAAGCCTGATGCTGGCCGAGCGTGTACGGCTTCAGGTACTGCGCGTTGACGCCTTGTTGTAAGCGCGAATCGTGCTGCTGAAATTCGTCGCCGTTTTCTTCATCGTTGAGGAAGAACGTGAAATCAGAGAACAGATCGAACAAAGAGCGCGCTACAAATCCATCCAGTTTCAATGAATCGCCCGAAGCCCACTCCTTGCGATAGTACATGCCAGCCATGCCGCTACGCACACGCCCACCGTTGAACGGATTGAGAAAGCCAAAGCGGTCGAGGCGTCCGGCGTCCACTTCGTCCAACGGAATTTGCCCTGACGAGAAAAAGTCATTGCGACTCAGATTCATCTTGAAGCCGATGGCTTCACCGGCGCGCCGTTGCCAGGTGTAATTGCCGGTCAAGTTGTCTCGCTTGTAACGCAACGGATTGAGAAACGGACCGTCCGTGCGCGAGGCTTCGTAGGCGATGAATGAGCGAGCCGATTTCAACGCCGGACTGTAGGCCAGAAAGCTCCGGAAGCTATCAAAGCGACCGCCTTGGACACGCCAGGTCAGTTGATCAGGCAACTGCTCACGTAACCGGATGTGAACCACGCCAAGACCAGAAAAGTCGCCATACTCGGCGCTGAACGGACCGTTGACGATATTGACTTCTTCAACCAATTCCGGCGTGAGCGATTTCAACTGACCCAGGTAGCCTTGTCCGTGACCTTGCGTCCCCTGGTTTTGTTGCACGTTGTCAATCAGCACCTTCAGCCCACCATTGACCCCGCCATGATCGGTGTTGAATCCAAACCGGCGAATCTCCAGCGACTTGCCCCCTCCTTCGTGTTGACCAGCGTTGATGCCGGCGTCCAGCGTGAAGAAGATTTGATCATCGCGCGAAAACAGCGTGTCACGATACACTGCTTCGTTGCGCCGTTCAATCCGAGGCTCCAGCGCCGACGCTTGAATGACAATGCTGTCGTGAATCGGCGGAATAATGTAGGTGATTTCGATTCTCAGATTGTCGGCAGCTTCGCCTGCGCCGATTTCTCGTTGTTGCGGCTTGATGTGTTTGCCTTCAACCCTGATGATGAGCGGTTCGTTCGGAGCCGGTAACGCAAAACTGCCGTCAGCGCCGCTGGTCGTACTTCGTTCGGCTGACGCTGAACGAACGATAATCCTGGCTCCAACGACGGCTTCGTTTCTGGATGTGACAACTACGCCGGCGACGGTGCGCTCGGTCTGGGCTAGCGCCGTGCCGCCACCGCAGACCAGCAACAGTAACGAGGGAATCAACCTCAATCGAAAACGCTTCATGCCATGACCTCACTCGCAAATAGAATTTTCCATGGCGTGCGTTCGCACATGAACCATTTCTTCAAACCATTTTCATGCTTCCAAAAATATCGCTTTCTTGCTTCTGTGCGTCAGCATACAGCCATTTATCACGCAAAGGGTGGCCGGCCATTATACTGGCCAGGAACAGGCGTCACAACGATTACCTTATTTCAAACGTCAACGTTGCCCACTTCGACTCATAGTTGATTGGCTGACCGGTCAGTGAGACCATGTGAATGAATTTGACGTACCACCGACCGGCAATCTTCAACGGAAAGCGTACAAGTCCCTGCTCGTCGGTTCGCCCTGAGAGTGAGCCGGTTTGTCCATCAGGCGTTTCCCAGCCAGCTATGACAAACTGCCGAGGAATCGGTTTGCCATCTTTGGTGCACAGAAACGACATCGTTTGACCGACCCTCGCGGTATAAGGATTTTGCTGCGGAATGATCTCCACCGCGTACCCCAATGGCTGCTTGAAACTCTTAGTGCGGCGCTCGCCCACTTGAAAGATCGCCTTGGCATGTTTGGAGTATAACTCATGGGCATCCTCGCCGAGGCGATTTTGCTTCTGTCGTTCAACGAGCATATCGGGGATACCATCGTGCTCCAGATATTCGTTGAATTCTTCCGCTTTCAGATGAATCTCTTTGGGGTACAGCGCGACACCGACGACATACGTGCCCGGCGCTGCCGTCCGCAATTCTAGTCGTGACATGTTGTCTTCATCCCGCCACGCCGTCAGCGGCAGGTGGATACGCTTGCCCTGACCCGTGATCAGACTAACGTCGCGCATGCGCTCTCGCGCGATGGGATTTTCACTTTGTTGAAAAGTGCCGGTCAGCAGGTTCACCGTGACTAACGAATCAGGCGATAGGAAATAGGAATCAAATTTGAGGAATGTATCATGAGCGCCGACAGACGCCGCCAAACTGACCACCAGAACGCCTACTATGATCCCCAATCGCTTCATTGTTGTGGCCAGGAAAATAATCAATCTCGTGACAATAGGCAAGAGATCATGCGGGGGTGAGAAAAAGACGGACACGACACTGCTTCATCAGAGAATCGTGTCCGCCTCGCAGGGGAACTATGGTCGGAGAACCGCCGCCATCGCTTGGATTGGACCTGAGGCGCCGATCCGACCAATGGCGGTGGCTTGACCGGTTGTCAGATTGACCGAAAACAACGTGCTGACAGTCTCACCCGGAAGCACGGCGCTCAGGTAGGCTGCATTGTCCGCGCCCACGATGTCGAAGCTTGTCTGCGCATTGACATCAATGCCAAGCGAGCCGACAACATTGAGCACACCATCATTGGGTGGATTCTGAATGACTAACGCGTCGCGCAGCGAATCAATGTTGTAGAGCGTTGTGCCGGGCATCTGTCGCGGCGATGGCCCGAAGTTGTTGGTGTAGGCCGAAGCCACAATGTGAACCTTACCCCCAGCCACGTAATTCAAGCGGCCATCTATGGCCACCAAAGCACCGTTGTTGGGATTAAGCCGCAGATTCGCGTCATTATCCGTGGTCATGCGAATTCGGTCAGGCAATGGATTGAAGTCAAATCCGAAGGAGTCTCCATCCAACGGCGTGCTGCTCGGGCTGCCCACGGGAGTCGCGCGGCCGTCTTCGGTTGAGATGACGTAAATCGTTGGTATCGCGCCATCCGTGATGCCGTATAGCTTGCCATCGGCGGGACGAAAATCAATGCCAACAAAGGGCAGCGTCGGGCCGACCATGACAACCTCACCGGGGTTGCCGGAACTAAAGCGAATGAGGTTGTTGTTACTGTCAATGGCGTACAACGTATCGCTGCCACTGGTGGCTTTGCTGATAAGAGGCGTCAAGCAGATCACGCTCAGTACCAACGCCAGAAGTGCCTTCCGGGTGCACAAGAGTAATCCTCTAGTGTTGTTCATAGCCTTTCCTCCTAGATGGTATTGTCATGCTTTCGCCCAGCCTCGTATCTACGCAGTAGGTGGTGTAATTGGATGTGTGTGATGAACCGCGAGCATAGGAAGCGAAAGCTCGCTGCCTGCGGCTGGTGGTGACCAAATGCCGGCCTCAGTCCAGCTTGACAAATCAGGGCAGGTGAATACAATTGAAGGCGTGATGTGAGCGGGAGTAACTCAGCGGTAGAGTGCAACCTTGCCAAGGTTGAAGTCGCGGGTTCAAATCCCGTCTCCCGCTCCACACTCCAATCACACGTCAATCGGATGCTTGAAAGTGAGAGGCAATATCAAGGCGGCGTAGCCAAGTGGTAAGGCGGAGGTCTGCAAAACCTCTATGCATCGGTTCGATTCCGATCGCCGCCTCCACGTCATCCCACTCCACGTTTTTGGCTCCATAAACGTGGTCTTTTTCTCCGCAATTGGTATTAGGTCGGTATACGAGCGAGTTGACCCTAGAAGCCCACGCTTCCAGCGTGCCTCAGCCCGCCAGGCGTAGTGCTCCCAAGTTAAATGAATTGAAATCGCTCTAGCTCGTGAAGGGCAAAAAGCCGTGCACTTGCTATGCGGCCTGCGTGCGGCTGGCCTTGAAGATTTTCATGAGAAATTCCTTGGTCATCTGCGCGATGCGGTATTGAACTTGTTCGCGCGTGTTGCCCACTTGCTGCGGCACTTTGATGCCGCGCTCAGCCATGAACGCTTCAAAGCTGGGCATGATGTAGTCTTCCTGTTCGCGTTGCGCCCACTCGTAGATGAATCGGCGGAACGCTTCGACGTCGTCTGGAGCCAGCGATTCTCCGCGTTGCTGAAGAACATGATCAATGATCGCCAATCCGAACTGTCGGGTCTCATCTAGCCAAATTTCACAGGCTTCCCACAGCGGGCCGGGCTGCACTAATTTCCACCCTCCGCCAATCCCATACTTGGCTTTCAATTGACTGATCCGTTCGGCAGCTTTCTCACGCCACTTCGGCGTTTCCGTTTGAACATAGGAATTCGCTAGTTCGACCAGTGTGCTCATAAACGTTGTCCTTGATCTCCTCAGAAAAAGTGGCACAGGCGTTTCCGCCTGTGTGTTTTTGATCGTTTCTGGGCGTCGTCCAGACGGCATGTAAAACTCCTCAGAAAAAGTAGCACAGGCATTCCTGCCTGTGGTGTTTTTCATCGTTTCTGGGCGTCGTCACCGACGATATGAAACCATTCAATCTGAATCGTGAAGGGCCTATTATAATCGGCCATTGGCAGACCGCAATCTGATTTCAATCTGGTTGGTGAGTGTGCTATGCTTTGTGCGTAATTTGCATGACTTGAATTGGACGATGAGGGAAAGCCCGGTTGCCTTATGAGCGCATCAATCGCCTCAGATTCACTGGTCGGCCAAGTGATCGGTGGGAAATATCGCATTGACCGCCAGATTGGCCAAGGGGGCTTTGGCGTGGTTTATTGTGCAACACACTTAGGGCTGGGAAAACCACGCGCTGTGAAGATTCTGCGGCAGATTAGCGACGAGCGCCGGAAGCGATTAGAGATCGAAGCCCGCGCCCTGGCCAAGCTCGATCATCCATATATTGTGTCTGTGGTGGATGTGGGCGTCACGGAGAACAATAGTCCTTTCCTGGTCATGGAGTATGTTGAAGGCAAACCGCTCAACGATGTGATCCTGGCCGAAGGGAAGCTGTCGCTCTCGCGGACGCTCTCCATCATGAAGTGTGTTTGCTCGGCAGTGCATTATGCCCACGAAGAAGGCATCATTCACCGCGATTTGAAGCCCAGTAATATCATTGTCCAGCGATTTTCCGGCGAGGCTGAGACGGCGAAGGTGTTGGATTTCGGCCTGGCCAAGTTCCTTCAGCAGTACGCGCCAGAGCGAGCGGCGGATCCGGCCACCGAGAGCGGCATGGTGCTCGGCACGGTGGAGTATTTATCGCCAGAGCAATGCGCCGGCCGGCCGATTGATGGGCGCTCAGACATCTATTCGCTCGGCGTCATCTTGTATCAAATGCTGACCGGCTCGTTGCCGTTCAAGGGCGACACGCCGTTTGCTATTCTCACACAACATATCAACGCTGAACCGGCCTCCATCTGCGAGGTGCGCCCAGACGTGCCAGCCAGCGTCGAACGCGTGGTGTTTCGCGCGATGGCCAAAGACCCCGACAAACGCTACCAAACGGCCTTGCAGTTGCGCGACGAGTTGGAAAAGGCCATCACACAGCCTGAACAGCTTCCTGTGGGTTCAACCGCGGAGATTCCGCCAACAGTTCATGTCTCCAGCAAGGAACTGCTCGGATCGTCGCCGCGTCGGTTCAGCAGCAGGATGATCCTCGTCGCCGTTGCGATCATCGTGGTCATGGTTATAGCCTGGCGTTTGTTCACCGCGCGCGAGTCGTTGCCCGAGCCATGGATCATCAACGATCCGGGCATGTTGGTAGATATGACACTGGAAAACGGTCAACCCAAGGATAAGCGATGGGCCATTCCCGCGATGTGGCGCTTTGTGCGTGGCGCGGAGGGTGAACATGACGGGGCACTGCTCGTGCGTGGGCCGGAGCTAGGCACGCTGCCGATGTTGGGAGAAACGATGCTCTATGATTTTGTCGTGCGTTTCGGCGTCGTGGTGGAGCGAGGCACAAAAATCAAGTGGGCTGTTCGGGTGCAACCCAATCGTCGGGACTTCTATCTGTTTGAGTTGAGCTTCCCGCAAACCGATAAGGAGACTGCTCAATTTCGCGGCTACGTTTACAATGCTGCGTATCCGCAACCAGGTTCGTTTATTCAAACGATGCAAACGTTGACCGCGTTTGATCAACCTCAGCCGGAGGACTTTTACTGGATCGAGTTCACCGCCGAGGAGTATGTCTTCAAATGTGAGTTTATCCGTGATCGCGGCGATCAAACTGAAGGACCGTACACGATCCGCCTGTGGCCAGACCCGCAGTATCCACGTTACCGCTACGGCGCCATTGGCTTTGGCTTGCTCAACGGTGACGAAACGGTGAAGGTAGAGAGCATCAATATCCTCAAGGCCGTTGGACCACATTGGGAAAAAAACTCGCCCTAAGGTTGCGATCAGCACAAGTTGTCGCTACAATGTTCACCAACTCGCCTCAAGTCATCAAACAATAAGCTCGGTTGTTGATAAGATGCCGTACTGTTGCTGAATGAGGAAATGAAGATCGCGCGGATCGCATTACGAGTTTGCATCAGGACGGCGCGAAATTGGCAAGTAGGCGGTGTGATGCCGCTGTTACTGAGTATGGCACTGGCGCCGGCTTATGGACAGAACTTGGTGGCGGGATATGTCGCCGAAGGCCGTGTCGTCAACGAACGGCGAGAAGGCGTACCCAACGTGATCGTCCGCCCAATCAATCGCAAGACAGGCTTCCGCGAAAAACCGGTCAAGACCAACGCCGATGGCGTTTTTCAGATCACCGGACTGCAAATTGGTGTCTGGTGCTTGCAGATTTACAAGCCGGGGTACGAGGCGCAAGTCGAATTTGAGTGTCGGAAAGACCCCAAAACAGGGCAGCCGATTTTCCAGCCGCGATTGGAGATTCATGGTGATCGCAAGGATATTGCCGAGCCCAATCCCATTCCGCTGCGACGGGTCGTCGCCGCGCCCGGACCGGTTCGCCGCACTTCTCTGAATGTGCACCCAGACGGATTCCTGGAAGTCGTGCTGCGCATGGAGCCGATGAACGAACCGGCCGCAGACACCCGCCTGATGTTAGCTGAGCAAGCTGAGCAAGCGTTGCCTGTGATGACAGGCGTTGTGGTTGACAGGCAAGGGAATCCGCTGCCCGGCATCGAGGTGGTCGTGTTATCCGATCAATCGGATGCCACGTTTTCTGCGATCACCGATGAACGCGGTCAGTTCGTCATTGAGGTCAGTGAGCCGGGACGATACTCGGTCGTCGTTGGCACGGAGCGGTATCGTGAACAGACGATTGCTGTCAGAGTGAGGCCTGAGGAGAAAGTGAAACGAGTGGGCTTCATTCGACTGGAGCCGTCGCCTGATGCAGCGCAAGCAGCGGCAGGCGCTCATCTGGGCGATGCGATTCGGCGCGGCCTTTTCTCAGAGCGAGAATTGAGATCGCTGCCGCTGCCGGGCATTCGCACGTTTGATTCACTGGCATTGTTATCGCCGGGCGTTTTTCCCGGACCGGCGTCGTTTGGCACGCAGGGCCCTGGCATCAGTTCGGGCGTTGGCTCTTCGGGTCAGTTCGCCGTCAATGGGTTGAGAAGCCGCGCCAACAACTTCACCGTGGATGGCTCGGATAATAACGAAGAAGATGTGGGCGTTCGCCGGCAAGGGTTTGTGTCGCTCGTGCCGCAGCCGATTGAAAGCGTGCAGGAATTTCAAATCATCACTGCCCTGGCCGATGCTCGATTTGGCCGCAACATGGGCGCGCAGGTCAATGCGGTCTCCCAATATGGCGGGCGCGAGCTGCATGGCGCGTTCTATGGCTTTTTCACCGATCGCCGATTGAATGCGCGCGACGTTTTCGATTTCGAGGCTGAGCGATTTACCGGCGGTTTGCGGCGGGAGATTCCTATTACCGGTGATGGAACATTGAGCGGAACGCCGGTGCGATTCGATCTCGGTTCGAGTTTTCTTGGGCCGATTCGCGTCAGAGATGGTGTGGGTGTTCAACGCAATCCCACCGGCGGTGAAAATCCGTTCACCCGTGTGCAGAGTGGATTGGTCATCAGCGGGCCGGTGCGGTCCAGCGGACCGTACTTCTTCGGCTCGTTCGAGCGGCAGGAGATGCACGCCAGTGTGGAATCTCACTTCGCTGTGCCGACTGTTGCTCAACGAGGCCTGTTCGAGCAGGGTGACCGCGGCTTGACGTTGACCGATGGCTCACTGGCAGCGCCCGCGTCGCTACCGGGCAATGCCGTTCTCAGCTTGTTTCCGTTTCCCAACAATCCCCTCGGCCCATACGGACCGAACACGTACACAGCCATCTTGCCGGCGGACGGAACGGGAACGATCTTCTCTGGCAAACTGGATCACAACTTCCGCTGGATCAGAAACTGGACACATACATTAACGGGGCGCTACAACTTCACCGATGACGAGAGCGTGCTGCCAACAACAGGCGACGCATTGTTCTCATCGTTGCGCCCAGAAGTGCGCACGCAAAATCTTTCGCTACTGCTGAACACGACGCCTTCCAATACGACGTCCAGCACGGCGCGATTTTCCTATGGTCGCACGAGCCTCCGTTTTTCCGAGGTGCGCGATCCATTTTTGTTGCCGTCGCGCCTCAGTGACGCGCCGTCGGATCAGGCGTTTTTGCTGAACGCGCCGTTGTTACTGAATGTGACCACGCCGGGGCAGCCACCGACGTTCGCTGCTGGTTCGAGCCGGCCAGAGCTGCTCTTTCTGACAGAAACTGAAACCCTCACCGGGCCTGTCGGTCAGATTCACCTGGCCGGCTTCAGTCCGATTGGCGTGGATGTCTTTAACTTCCCACAAGGCCGCGTCAACAACACATTCCAGGCAGCCGACACCGTCACATTTGTTCGCGGGCGGCATATTTTCACCGGTGGCGTAGACGTGCGCCGCACGCAGATCAACAGCTTCGTGGATCGAAATTTCCGGCCACGGCTTGTCTTCAACGGCGTGCTGAATCCATTTTCCGTGCCGGGCATCCCTGCCAATGTGCAGCAACCATTCCTCTCCGGCGCTACACTCGCGGCGGCAGGCGCGCCCAGCGGCTTCTTCCAGACGTTGGCCAACACGACTGTTCCCAATACGCACATAGGAATTCGTTTCACGCAATATAACTTTTTCGTTCATCACGAATTTCGCCTGCCACGATTCATTCTGACTGCCGGCCTTCGATATGAGTTGAACACAAAACCTGATCTGGTTGGCAATCGCCTCGATCGTTCGCTGGCTGAGACACAATCCTTCTTCGAGCGATTTGGTCCAGCGTTCCAGCAGTTCGTGGACCTGGTGAAGCCGCCGTTTTTCCTCGTTGAAAATAATTTCGCGCCGCGTGTCGGCCTGGCATGGGATGTAACGGGTCGCGGACGAACCATCCTGCGGGGCGGGTATGGCCTCTATTTCGATCAATTTTTGGGCACGGTTACCAAGCAATTCCATACGCTGCCGACGGATTTCTTCGCGCAAAACTTACTATTGCTTGAAGGTCGGGCCGACTTTGCGCTGCCGGTGCAGACGTTGGTAACGCCAGGCACGCTCAACAAGCTGGCTGTGGCGCCGGAAGAATTCCTGATGCGCGCGACGGATGTGAATTTGTTATTGCTGCCGTTTTCGCTGCCGCGCGGATTGAAGGTTCCTTACGCGCATCAATACGGTCTCACGCTCGAGCATGAATGGCCGGGACATCTGCTCGTGTCGGCAGCTTACGTCGGCACACGCGGTATTCGATTGCTACGGTTGACCACGCCGGATGGAGGGCTGAGTCGAATCATTCAATTGATCGGCGCCGGCGTGACATCAGGAACGCCCTCACTGCCCGGTTTTGACCTATTCGCTCTGTTTCCGCAACGCGAGGTCCCGGTGGATCGCGTCCTGGTGCCACATGAACAGATTGAGAGTAGTGCCGCGTCTACCTATCATTCGCTGCAACTGGATGTTCGCCGACGGTACGCTCGCGGCTTTCAATTCAGCGCGGCGTTCACCTACTCTCACGCTATTGACGATGCCTCGGATTTGTTCGACACGCGAGGCGCGTATGCTTTGCCGCAAGATAGTCGTCACCTACGCGCCGAACGGGCCTCATCCAGTTTTGACAGCCGCTACCGTGCTGTTGCGCATGCCATTTGGGACATTCCATACGGAGGGCAGCATTGGATGAAAGGGAATTGGCAACTGGCCGGCATCCTGACGCTTCAATCGGGTCAACCGTTCACCATCAATAGTACCATTGATGTCAACGAAGACGGCAATCTGACGGATCGGTTGAATCGAACGGCTGGATTGATTGTGCGCAATCAGGGACCCGTGCGAATCGAGCTGGCACGTGGCGTCACCTTGGCCAGTTTGTTGGCTGAGAGCGGAAAAGTAGGAGCGGTCGGGCGTAATACATTTCGCGCTCCAGCAACGGCGACGTTGGATATGGCTGTCAGTAAGCAATTTCGTATAGGCGACCGCCACCAGCTCGTCGTTCGTACTGAAGCATTTAATCTGTTGAATCGTTCACATTTTGGCATCCCTGTACGGTTACTGGAGGCCCCAGCCTTCGGTCGTTCTGTCAATACATCGAGCCCGGCGCGGAGGATTCAGTTCTCCGTTGCATATTCGTTTTGAGAGGTGGGAGGTTTTCTATCATGAGTCATGAGCACCGCAGTTATATCTCCTTATATCGAATCGCGCTGTGGTGTAGCGTTGGAGCAATCATCTTGCTGGTGGCTCTTGCGCCGGCGCTGTGGCCCGCTGGTCCTGCGTCAGCCGACGTGGATCAGGCATCGGTCTGCCAATTCAATCGGCCCAGTGATGTCGCCAGCGATGGCGTGGGCAATCTCTATGTTTCTGATACTGACAACGGCCGCGTCGTGATGATCAGTGGCGGCCAGGCCCGCATTGTCGTGGGCAGTTTGCTCAAGCCGTGGGGTCTGGCGGTTGATCGTCAGCGCAATTTGCTCTATATCGCTGAGCACGGCCGCGACCGCGTCCTGTGCGTCAATCTGGGCAACTATGCCGTGTCGGTGTGTGTCTCTGGAATCCTGAAGCAGCCGACCGGCTTGGACGTTGACACCTTTGGCGGCCTGTATATCGCCGACACAGGCAACAATCGTATTCTCTATCGCGCGGCGACCGGCCGGATATGCCCGGTCAGTCCCGATCCGCAGTTCACCCTGAATCGTCCGCACGCTGTGGCGGTGAGCTTGACCGATCTGTTTATTGCTGACACAGGCAATAATCGAATCATCCGTCGCAATCCGGGCTGCGATGCGGCCCCCGCCTCAATCTTGGCCACAGGCGCGTTCATGTTGAACCAGCCGAGCGATCTCGTCATATTGACAACCGGATTGTATATCGCTGATGCCTGTCACCGGGTTCTACGGATTGATCTGCAACGTATCACGCTGCCAGTTGCTGGCGGTGGCGTGCTTGGTTGCCAGAGCGGCTTGGCCGGCGATGGTGGACCAGCCGTTCTGGCCTTGTTGAACGACCCCAAAGGCCTCGGTAGCGTGATGGGCAGCTTACTCATTGCCGACACAGGCAACAACCTCGTTCGACAAGTTGATCTGTTGGCCGGACTGATTAGCGCCGTCCCTTGCCAGTGAGCAACCAACCGGGCTTCCCGGTTCCGTCCGGTTCAAAAACGTGTGCATGAACGGACAGAGAAGTAATCGGCGTGATGCGTCAGTCTGTTTGCTTGCAGGCCATCCGGCTCAATACTCAACAAGCCGGACGATCTCGGCCCGCAGGCGAGCTTCCTCAAACCAATCATTCAAATCAGACTGGACTTTATCTTCTACGATGGTCTGTTCAATCACGCTCCGCAGTTTCTCATCCAGCGGCGGAGGCGTTTCACCACGCTCTTGCAGGAGCCGCGCCACGCGGCTCTGGTAGTAGGTTTGAATCTCTGCGTCGCTCACAAGCACGAATGAGCGGAAGCGAAATTCAATGAATTGCAGAATGATCAACTGCTGCCGCACGCGCTGTTGTAAAGCCGGCCCATCCAGTCCGACAGCTTCCAGCCGACGACGAAAGACTGATTCTGACGGAAATTGTCTGACGAGCTCGGCAATGAATCGGCTGATGTCTTCTGGTCTGACATCAATGGCCGGTAGTTTCTGTGCCTCTTGATAGAGCAGTTGCTGGTCAATGGCTTGTTCCAGCCGCAATCGCTTAGCGCGATTGGTGAACGTTCCTTCGGGCTGCTGCGGGTCCAGCGCCATCAGCCAGAGCAAATCGCTTTCGGTGATCGGCTCGCCGTTGACGAGAGCGACGAGCCGATCCACGAGAATGACGGATGGTGGATGACGCATTGCGGATTGATGGGTTCCATCTTGGCCGGTGCTTGCATGGCCAACTAGCATCATGCAGATGATCATGCTCATACCAATTGCGAAGGGAAAGACCACGTTCATGAAGCCAAAAAACATGCCAAGAGCTGAACTGACCGAGCAGCGATCTGCGAGCTTCACTCGCCGTTTGTGTGACATGATCCATCTCCTTCAACAGACTGCTCGGCACGTCTGGCCGAAGCGAGACTCAGCCGTCGCTCACGCGACGATACGCTGGTGAGGGCTCTGTCCACCATGCACTGAAGCGCACGGCTACAGTCACTGCGCCGCTCCGCAGCCATCGCCTGATCTTTCTTCATGCTCGTTTCTCCTCATCATGGATCCACCATCAGAACGGTGGACCGAAGTTGAAATGGAACCGCGTGCGCGGCACTAACGGCTCGCGCTTGACCAACAACCCCACGTCGAATCGCACCGGTCCGACCGGTGTCTTGAGTCGTAAGCCAAATCCGACGGTATGACTCATCTTTCTCCATTCGATGTCAGAAACTTTCGCAAATACGTTGCCGCCGTCATAAAACAGGGCTGCGCCAAGTCCCACCCGTCGCCACAGTGGGAATCGCAGTTCAGCATTAATGATGGTCAGCGCGTTGCCGCCGATCGGCTGTGTTTGGCCGGGCCGACGAGGATTCAGTTCACGGGGACCGGCGTTTTCAAAGCTGAAGCCGCGAAGCGTCGTCGAGCCGCCGGCGAAGAAGCGTTCACTGATCGGAATGGTTGTTGAGCGGCCGAACGGGTCGGCCAATCCGATCCGCACGTTGGTGGCCATCACGGTTGAGCCGAGCGGCAACTGGTAGTAGCGTTGATGCTCGGTGAAGAACCGAACAAAATTCTCGTCACCGCCCAGTTGGTCGGCAGCGATGGAAAAATCCAAGGTGGTGTAATGGCCGCGCGTCGGATCGAGCGCCGAGTCGCGTTGATCCCACAGCAGCGAACCGGAAAGTCGCCCGATCTTGGCCGTCGTGTCCTGGCGTCGCAAGCGTTCGGGATCAGTGACCTCAGAGATGATGACATTGCTGAAGCTGTAGCGCACGATCAGCAGTCGTTCATTGGAGAATTGCCGTTCGACTTGCAGCAGTCCGGTGAGCCGATTGGCATCGAATGGATCGCGCTCTTCGCGCTGATAAAAGGCCGAGGCCAACGTAGCCCATCGGTAACCAAACGGTCGCGGATTGGTGAAGGATAATTGACCCAGTTGTTCACGCCGACTGACCCGCGCGCGAAACGAGCCGGTATAGAGTCGGCCCAGCAAGTTCGTATTGGTAATTTCGAATAATCCGCGCGGTCCATCATCGGTGCGAAACCCGCCGCCGTATGACATCACATAGCGAGGCGCTTCAACCAGCTCAATGACCACATCTCGTTGATCAGGGGAGGGAGCCGGCTCTTTGTTGATGACAATGCGGCGAAACGCGCCGGTTGCGTAAAGGTCTTGTTCGGTCGTGATCAAGCGTTCATTCACCAGCCATTGGTTCTCCTGAAACGCGAGAAAGCGTCGCAAGCCACGTTCTGTCGTCCGCGTGTTGCCGCGAAACAGAATGCGATGGATCGTCAATTGCGGCCCTTCGCTGATGTTGAACGTGACGCGCGCCTGAGCGTTCTCCGATTGTGGGAATTCGACCTGCACGTCAACGCGAGCTTCGGCATAGCCGCGCGAGCTGTAGAGGGCGGCCAGCCGGGTCGCATCCTCATTCAATCGCGGCTGCGACAGCGGATCGCCTGCGTTCAAGCTGAGCTGCGCCATGAGTTCCGCCGAAGAGATGGCTGTGTTGCCGTTGAACGCGATGTTTGTGATGACGCTCTGCTGACCGGCTGCCACTACGTAGATGATGATCAGGTCCTCACGGTTGAGCGCAATCGAAAGGCGCGTCTCACGGACACGAGCGTTGAGGTAGCCCCGCGCGCGCAGGTGCTCGACGATGACTCGTTGATCCGTCTCAATCAATTCTCGGCTGGTCAGTCCACGGCTGAAAAGCCCACCAGGACGCGAACCAAGGTTTTGCTTGAGTGTCTCATACGAGAGCGACTCAGCGCCTTCGATACGAATCTGCTTCAGGTTGTAGATGCCGCCCGTGTCAACCTCGTAGCTGATGACGACGCGATCATCTGTTGATTGGACCGGCGCCAGTGTGACTTCAGCGAAGAAGTATCCCCGGCGTTGCAGATAATCAATCAGCTTGAGGCGCCCTTCTTCCAGCGTCGCCGGATCAATGCCGCCACTCTCGAACATGGGGAAAATGATCCGCGTGTCTGATTTCGGAATGCTGAAGCCTTGAATCTGGACATCAACCAGCGGCCCGGAATCAATCGGGATGGTAATGGTCACGTCGCCCCGCTCGCGGTCGGGTCGAATGCGTGGCGTGCTGATGCGCGGCGCTAAGTAACCTTGTTCGATGTGCAGCCGTCGAAGGCGTTCGATGTCTTCTTGCAGCATGGTCTCGCTATACGGCGCTCCAGCTTGCAGGCGGAACGCTGACAAAACACGCTGCCGATCGAGTTTCAACGGACCGTCAAATTCTATTGTCTTGACCGTCGCTCGTGGTCCGGCGGTGACCTTGAACGTGACCAGCGCGCGTCGTCCGCCGGATTGAACCTTGAGATCGTAGGCGACGCTCGCCGTGAAATAACCGAGGCTGTTGTGGTACTGGACGATGTCGTCGGCTGCGCGATTGAGCAGAGTTGGCGTAATGCGCGTGCCGGGCTCCAGTGGCGGCAGGCGCCGGCGCAGCTCGTCAAGCCGCTCCTCTGCGACGCCATCAAACGAGACACGCTCGAGCAAGGGCACGGGCGTGATGTTGAATGTGAGGAGCAAACCTGTCGGCGTTTGTTCTGCGTTGACAACGACGTTGGCCGCATTGCCCGATTTGATCAAGCGAATGATGCTCTCGCGCACCGTTGGCAGGTGAAGCCGATCGCCTGAGCGAATTCCTATCAGATCGGCCAGATACGCCTCATCTTTAGTGATCGGCGCCTCGCCGTAGAGAACGAGAACTTGACTGACTGGTCGGTCTAAATATGGCGTGAAGTCTGACGATTGGGCAGCAGCGGCCAGGAGCCAGCAGCCAGCGGCCAGGAGCCAGAAGAGAGAAGTCAGGAGCCGGGAGCTAGGAGTCAGCAGCCGGGAGCTAGCAGTCAGGAGCCGGGAGACAGGAATCGGGAACCAGAAGAAAACTAATCGGCGTTTTCGAGAATCAACCCGACCAGGATGACGATGGCTGATGCGCGCCGCCAGAGCAATGCCTCTCGCCGTGAGCGTCTTCATTCTACGTTCTGGCTCCCGCTAAAGAGATCCGGCCAGCCCCTTCCGTTTTTCCTGCTACCGCGCGTCTTCATTCTACGTTCTGGCTCCCGCTCCTGGCTTCTGCTTAAAAACGCCTGCGCAGACGGACATCAATGCTGAACTGACCTTTTTCATCTCGCGAACCCACCAGATAAAAACGATCCGTTAACTTATATTCCACGATGACAATCGGCTCTTCATTAGAGGCGACGTTGATGGAGTATTGGACGGATAGGTCTTTGGTAATCTGTTGTCCGATGGTGATGCGAGCCGTTGGGTCAGCGCCGCTGCCTGTCAACAGCGGTTCGATTTGAAACCGGTTGATGCCAAAAAACCGTTGCCGCGCGATGCGCTGCTCCAGTTGTTGCGACAACGCT
This sequence comes from Blastocatellia bacterium, assembly GCA_025054955.1. Lineage (NCBI taxonomy): Bacteria > Pseudomonadati > Acidobacteriota > Blastocatellia > Blastocatellia bacterium. The sequence goes on from JANWZE010000025.1 coordinate 137,294, forward strand.
TCCGACAGCAGGCTGGTCACGACGCCGATGTTCGATTGTGTCGCTGTTTGCGCCGTCTGCGTCGCTGTATCTACGCGACCCGTTGTGATGAGCGCGAAAACGGCTTCGGTGGGCAGCGGCGGTTCAGAACGCAGCGTCGGTTTAAGCCGACTCGGCGTGCCGGAAAATCCGAGGAAGACTTGATACCCGCTGATCTCAGCGGCGGCCTCGATGTTGAATCGCAGCTCCTGATTGGGCGACGCAGGAAACTCAAATGTTCCAACGTTGATTTGGTACTCGCGATTTTGTAATTCAACTGTGCCTTGGATGATGCTAGCCCGTCCTGACAGCGTCGGCTGGTTGAGCGTGCCGCCCAGATGCAACCAGGCGCTGCTTTGGGCATTCACGAAGTTGTTGCGAATGAAGACAGAATCGGTTGCTTGAAGGCGTATGTCCAGCGCCAACGCTGGCAGCGCAGCTTCTCTGCTGCCGGGGAGTATGCCCGACCATGGCGCTCTGCCCAGTAGCCACTGGGTGAAGTCCACATCTTTGGTATATTGGGCGCGTTGGACGTTGACCAGCCCACTCAAGATTTGCAATTGTCGGCTGCCTTGCAATTGTAACTCACCGTTGAGCACGGACTGCCAGCCGTCGGGATAGCGCACGTTGACGCTTTCGGCGCGGATATTGAAGTTCCATCGCTGCGGTTGAAATTCTCTGGCCAGCAGCCCGCCATCAATACTCACCTGCCCATCATTGACCTTCCCGACGAAGCGTTCCAACAGCAAACGGTCCTTGGTAAACCGTGCTGTTCCCTTGCCCTCAGCGAGTGCCAGCGGAACGTTGACCAGCCGCGCACTGGCGTTTTCAATCTCGGCTGTGCCGCTCATGGCTGGTTGGCTCAACGTGCCGCGAATGGTGGTATGCAGCCGCGCCTGCCCGCCGGTAAACAGACCCGGATAGGCCGCGCCGAGCATCTGGAGATTAACAGCGCCTTCCACAATCATATTCAGTTGAGCCTGCCCCAACGAGCCGCCCCGCTGCATCATCGGCTCAACATCCACAGCGCCACTGAGCCGCAGCATCGTATTGTCGCCCTGGAATCGAACGGGCGCCACTTCAACACGCGATTGTTGCATGCTCAGGATCAAGGGCTCTTGGTTGTTGAGTCGAAAGTTGCCGATGGCGACCTGCGCCTGTGTCAACGTGGCTGTCAACCGCCGGCGCTCAGGAAAGACCAGCGGGTACGCCAATTCGATCTCTCCACTCAACGTCAGGCCGAGCGCCTCCGGCGCGCCCAAGAGCCGGAGATATGGCGTCGCGTCCAGTTGCGTGAGGTGAGCGTGCATGCTGAGCGGCTGCGCTGGGTCGCTCAGGTCCAATCGCCCTGTCAATGTTTGTCGTTGCTCAAACAGTTCTGAGCGCACGTTCCAGCGAATATCACCGCGCGCCGCGCGAAGCTCGCCGCGAAGCGTGCCGGCTTGTTTCCCCGCGATGGTCAATCCGGTGAGCTGAAAATCTCCTTCCAGAGCCGGCTCAGCCAAGTTGCCGCTGCCGGAAAGCTGAAAACTCAATCGTCCGGTCAATGGGTAACCGCGCGCTTCCAGCTCGTCATCGAACCGTGAAATATCCAGATCAACGCCGCGTGCCGCGAGTGAATAGGCGCGCGACTGCGGCTGATACGAGCCTGCCAGCGTGATGATGTTGGGGCCACGCTCCAATTTGAGCTGCTCGATCTGATAGCCAGTCTCAGTCGCCAGCACAGTGGCGGTCAGCCGATCGAAGGCCACCGTGAACTGCGGCGGTTGCAAGCGGCCTTTGACAACGGTTACATCAATGCGCCCACGAGGGGCATGTGGCAAACCGGTCAGATCAAACTGGCCGGTGGCAGCGCCTGTCAGCGGGATGCTCAAGCCGATACGGTTCATCCACGAGCGCACGTCCAGGTTGTTGATCTGACCACGAAGCGTCAGCCCGCCAAGCTGCATTGCTCCGGTTTGAAACGATGCTAATTCGATGCGCGCGCCGTCGTCGAATGTCGCCGATGTGTTGGTCAATGTGACAACGCCGGCTCGATACTCGACGTCGGCCTGCCCTGCCATGAGCCGCCCTGAGGTTAGATCGAGCTCGCGGATCGTTCCTGTGCCAGCGAGCGTGAGCTGATGGCCTCGACCTTGAATGCGACCGGAAAAGTGGCCGCGGCCAGACAGCGCCGTGACTGCGCCCTGCGTCAGTTGACTGAGATCAACGCCGAGCGCTTCCAGCATACGGTTTTGTTCGGCCAGATTCTCAAACTCGGCGTCCAGTTGCAGGTCCATCGCGCCGTTCCAGGCAATCGTGCCGGCTGCGGTTACTTGCGTTGAACCAAGTTGAATGTTTGAACGGGCGACGCTCAATCCGCGTCGCGTCACGTCCACGTCGGCTGCGCCGCTGACCGGTAGGAATTCGCCAGCACCAGGGCTAGGGGGTTCAATGCTGACGCGCGCGCGCCCGACGAGTTGCCCAACGTTGGTGGCCGGCCATTGAACTCGAACCTGAGCGCTGAGACGACCGTCCAGAGGGAGTTGCTGCCGGATGATCTTGGTGACTGCTTGGCGCACATTGAGCGCGCGCAATGTCGCGTCAACTGTTGATGTGCCGTGCAACGCAATGGTGGCATCGCCGGCCACACTGCCGTGAAGCGTCGTGGCCGAAAAACGGCGGATTTCAATTTCCTTCGGCGTCACATAGACCAGACCGCGAAACCCCTCCAACTGAACGAAGCCGACCTGAATCAACCGGGATTGTAGCGATCCCTGCCATTCCAAAATGGCTGCGTCGGATGCTGGCGCGGCGTCGGCTGTGCCGCCTTCGCCGTCAAATCGCAGCTCAGTCGCGCGTATGCCGGTCACATCAAGTCGGGGAGCAGCAACGTATCCTTTGAAGCGAAATTCTTTTTCTTCACCGGTGATCTTCCCATTCAGTTCGGCAGTCCCGCTCAACGAGGCAGCAGGGCTTAGCTGGCGCATCAACTGAGTCAGATCAACGGTGGAGGCCAGCGACAGCTCATAGCTCGGTTTGCTCCAGTTGTGCACGGCGCCGCTGATGAGCGCATCGGCGAATGAATTGACGATGCGGCCGCGCTCGATGCTGGCTCCATCTCGTGTCAAGAGCACGTTCAATTCAAGAGCAAGGTTATCCAGGCGACGTTGATCCAGTTGCAGGATGACACGATCAGAGTTCACTCTCAATCGGGTTGCCTGTTGTTCTGGTTCAACGCCGATTTGCAAAGCCTGCGCTTGGCCGCTCACACGAGATGGCTGATGATTGAAAACAACAGCGCCATCATCAATCACGATGCGCCCAATTTCGATGTCAGGTTCATCAGGGGCGCGCCGCTTCCTCAACGGCGACAGGTCAATGCCGGTCAGATTTGAGCCTCCTGCCTCATCGAAGATCAGATTGACGGTGGGATTGGCGAGCGTCAACTGGTTAAGTTCAAAATGACGGCTGAACAAATCCAGGATTCGAATCTTGATCTGTAGATGCGCGAACTCAAAAAACGGCGTCGCCTGCTGGCCAACGAACAGCCGACCAGGTCCAATCTGCGCCGTTCCCTGAAACACATTGACGTCAACCTGCTCGATCTCGGCGCGGATGTTCAGTTTGGTCAATTCGCGTTGGATCAGGCCGGCGACGTAGCGGTCGAACCCGCTGCTGCTAACCCAGCCCAGCAGCGCGAGCACGCCAAGTGCAGCCACCAACACAATCACTACGAGCGTTTGAAAGACTCTCTTCCACATCAGTTGCTAGATGATAGTGAACGGCCTTCGAGGGGGCAACGGAGGCCGGTAAACTCAGCCCGATTCGGATGCTACATTCATCGGCAGCGTTGGATGGCGGCGAGCATCTGTTCGACGACCTCTTCAACAGTCATCTCGGACGAATCAATGTAGATGGCATCCTCGGCGCGTTGCAGCGGCGAAACAGCTCGCTTGCTATCGCGGCGGTCGCGTTGTTGGACTTCGTCGCGCGCCTGCTCAATCGTCAAGCGCCGCCCGCGACTCAGTTCTTCAGCCATGCGACGTTCGGCACGAACATCAAGCGTAGCGTCCAAATAGAATTTGACGTCAGCGTGAGGAAAGACCTGTGTGCCAATGTCACGTCCGTCCAGCACGACGCCGCCCGGCTGGCCCATGCGTCGTTGCTCAGCGACGAGCGCGTGTCGCACGCCAGCGATGGTGGAAATCTGTGACGTCGCTTCGCTGATCTGTTGCGAGCGGATAAGCTCGGTGACGTCCTGACCATCAATCAACACGCGCAGATTATCTGGCTCGCCTTGTAACACGATGCGCGATGTTTCGGCCAACCGTGTCAATCCTGCTTCGTCGTCTAGTGACAGGCCCAATTGCAGCACCTTCCAGGCCAACGCACGGTACATCGCGCCCGTGTCAATGTAAGTATAGCCGAGCCGTTTGGCCAGGCGCCGGCTCACCGTGCTTTTGCCCGCACCGGCGGGTCCATCAATAGCAATGATGAGTTTTCGATCAGCGCTCATGCGTGCACAATATCGGAGATGATCTTCAGCGCCGCCAGGCAATCCTCGCGCGACACGTCGTAATGAGTCACCATGCGCATCTGGCGCGGATTGATGCCGTTGGCCAAGACACCACGTTCTTTGAGCCGTTCGGTGAACTCGGTCGTGTGCAGGCCTGTCTCGCCGATGTCAAAGATGACGATGTTGGTTTGCACCGCTTCGGGATCAAGATGAATGCCGCGCATCTGGGCCAGCCCTTCAGCCAGCAGACGAGCATTCGAGTGATCCTCATGGAGCCGCCACGGCATTTTTTCCAGCGCAATCAATCCTGCCGCTGCCAGCACGCCAACCTGACGCATGCCGCCGCCAAGCAACTTTCTGAAGACGCGCGCCTGCTCGATGAATTCGCGGCTGCCGAGAATCAGTGAACCGACCGGCGCGCCAAGTCCTTTCGACAGACAAAACATGACAGAATCAAATGGTCTGGTCAATTCAGCGACCGATTGACCAAGCGCCACGGCTGCGTTGAAGATGCGCGCGCCGTCCAGATGAACCGGCAAACCACGCGCGTGCGCCTTCTGGCAGATCTCATACATCCGTTCTTTTGACATGACAGTGCCGCCGGCCATGTTGTGCGTGTTCTCTAAACAGATGAGGCCTGTTTGAGTGCAGTAATAAATTGGCGGACGAATAGCGGCTTCGATGGTCGGCCAGTCAACGATGCCGCTTTCGCCACGAATTGGACGAGGCAACGCGCCGGAGATCACCGCCATCGCGCCCATCTCGTAATTGTAGATGTGCCCGTCTTGTTCGACGATGACCTCTTGCCCTGGTCGCGTGTGAAGCTTCACGCAAATTTGATTGCCCATCGTGCCTGACGGCACAAACAGGGCCGCCTCTCGCTCAAAAATTTCCGCTGCACGCTCTTGGAGCCGATTGACAGTTGGGTCTTCCAGATATACATCGTCGCCAACCTCGGCTTGTGCCATCGCCGCACGCATTTCCGGCGTCGGGCGCGTGACTGTGTCACTGCGTAGATCAATCAGTTTCATGACTCACTCCTCAGAAAAAGTGGCACAGGCGTTCCCCGCCCGTGGTGTTTTTCATTGTTTCTGGGCATCGTCTAGACGGCATATAGAACTCCTCTGAAGAATGTGGCACAGGCGTTCCCGCCTGTGCGCCATTTTCATGCTTCGTGGCGTGCGTTTGCACACGGGCGAGTCCTGACTTTATCTTGGAGTGCGCCGGCAGAGCCAAGCGGCGACGGCGCTTTCTGTCCCGACACTGCGCACCAGCCCAAAGCGGCGTCGCGCCCTGCGGGCTTGCCGCCGCACTCCAAAACGTATGCTCCCCTGAAATAACATTTTCATCCTTCGTGGTGAACGTAAGTTCATGGGCGATTCCTCTGAAAATAGTCCACGAAACACACGAACCTCACGAAAGAATTCTATTTTCATCGTTCGTGGCGTGCGTTTGCACACGGGCGATTCCTCCGAAAACGTTCAAGGTCAGCGTGCGACGGAGGCGCAAACAGCAGGTCGCCAGACGTGCAATGTCTGGAACAACCGATCGAACCAGAGCGGCGCGCTGCAGGCACGCCCAGCCACGGGTGTTCGCGGCGAGCAGCTCACCTGCACGAACGATCTCATGGGAGAACTGCTGGCGCCTCTCCAAGGCGCCTTGGGAATTGGGGATGATGTCCAACCCAGACGTGTCACGTCTGGCTACCCTCTGGCGGCGTCTACCGACGCTGCTTCCCGAGCTGGCTCCTCTAGAAATAACCATTTTCATGGTTCGTGGCGAGCGTAAGCTCATGAGCGATTCTCCGGCTAAGAAAAGTATCGGGTTCGCGCGAGCGCGTCAAGCAACCGGGACACAGGCCATGCATGGAAACGCTGTTTGTCACCAGAATCAACGCATCCATGCAGAATCGCTCGCCCTGCGAGTGCAGCGAGCGGCCAGCAGGGCTATATTGTCAGACGCGCCGGTAGTGCTCTATCCCGTAAGCCCTGCAACGATACGGAGGCAGCACATTTGCTACATTGTCAGATCCGGAGGTAGTAATCTATCCCATCCTGCTCGTCGCGCTTCAATTTGCCTTGCTCGGTGGCCCAATCCAGATGGGCGCTGGTTTCTGATAGAGCGAGGAACCGCTGCTCTTCACGCGCTTCAGGAAACAGACGAAACGAGAGTTCCCACGCTGTCGCCGCCTGCGGCGGAAAGAGCTCAAGCAATCGCGCTTGCCGCTGCCGCGCATGGTGCAAGCTGGCTGTGTAGTATGCCTGCATGTCGTTGACGTCTTCTCCGTGACCGGTGTGAACACGAGTCGGTCCCAAGTCACGCAGTCGAGCGAGCGTGTCGAGATACATGGCCAGAGAAGGGAACCGGCGTTCGGGATTTCTTGGGTCCGGGTTAATAATCGGATTGGGCGATACGCGCTTCAAGATGGTGTCCCCGCCGATCAACAGGCGCTTGCCTTCATGCCATAAGCACAGATGCCCCGGTGTGTGCCCCGGTGTGTGCAGCACGCGCCACGACTCTGACGCAAACGAGATTTCATCGCCTTCGCGGAGCAGTTGTATATCCGTGACCGGTTGCATCAACCGGCGATGATATTCACGCCGCTGTTGCATCTGCTCGAGCGCGTCAGCCGGCACGCCGGCTCGGCGCAAGAGCTGATGACCGACCAGGAATCGCTGCTCACCAGTCAAGCGCGGCGCATCCCAGGGATGAACACACACAGCCGCGCCGGACATCTGCTGAATACGCGCTGCCAGCCCAGCATGGTCTTCGTGCGCATGAGTGATAATGACACGGCGAATCTGTTCAATGCGCAGTTTCAACCTGTCCAGTTGTTCGTTGAGCGAATCGAACGCTTCGTCTATGTTGGGACCTGTGTCAATCAGTGTAAGCGGGTCAGCTTCAATGAGGAACAGATTAACGGGGCCGATAGGAAATGGCGTGGGCACGCGCAATGTGTGAATGTTCATAGCTCAGTGATCGGGGATCAACCAAGCAGCGCTCAGCTTCCAGCTCGACGCGACGCCAGTTTGGTCGCCGGAAGGCCGAACGCTGCTGGCTGTTAAAGTGTGTATCGTCCTGCTTGCAACATCGTATCAGCCAAGTAACGTCGAGCGGCGACCGTGTTAATCGGCGTATGCTTGGTCAAGCGTCGGAGCGCGCCCAGCAGCATTTTCAATTCATCGCCTTCGGCCATCGCAGCCAACGCGCGATTGCCATGCGACTGGATTCGCTCGATCGCATCATTGATGTAAACGCGCGTGATCTGCAATGGCGCGCCATTGGCCGCCTCACCACGTTGAGCGATCAGTTTCTGCGTGCGCAGCAGCGCGCTTTCCATGGCGTAGATTTCCATCACCGTGTCGCTGATCGCGCCGACGATTTCTTGCTCTTCGGTCAGCGCCTCTCTGTATTTCTGCATCGCCGTGCCGGCCAGCAGTAGCGCCACTTTCTTGCTGTTGGCGACGATTTTCTTCTCCGCCGCCAACACCTGATCGGATTCTTCCTCCAGGCCGGGGAAGGCCAGCAGTTCATCACGCAGCGCCTTGGCCGCTGGAATCAATGGCAGGTCGCCTTTGATCGCGCGTCGCAGTAACATGCCGGTCGTCAACAGCCGATTGATTTCATTTGTTCCTTCAAAGATGCGATTGATGCGCGAATCGCGGTAGGCGCGCTCAGCCGGATACTCTTGACTGTATCCGTTGCCGCCGAAAATTTGCACCATCTCATCCACTACGTAATCGAGCGCCTCGCTGGCCATGACTTTATTGATGGCGCATTCGATGGCGTATTCCTCGATGGCGTCCATTTGCGCCTGTGTGTCGTCCACGTCAATGCCTTCGAGCGCCTCGTCAATCAACTTGGTGGTGCGGTAGACCATGCTCTCATTGACCCACGCGCGAATGATCATCTCGCCGAGCTTGTGCTTGATCAGGCCAAACTCGCTGATGGACCTGCCGAATTGGTGACGATCCTTGGCGTATTGCAGCGCGTAGTTAAACGCGACCTTGCAACCGCCGACCGCGCCAGCGGCCAGTTTTAGCCGTCCCAGGTTGAGGCTATTGAACGCGATTTTGTGGCCTTTGCCAACTTCGCCCAAGACGTTTTCAATCGGCACATGGACGTTATCCAGGTTGAGCGCGCAGGTTGACGAGCCTTTGATGCCCATCTTCTTCTCTTCCTTGCCGACGCTGAAGCCGGGCGTCTGCCGCTCAACGATAAAGGCGGTGAACTGCTCCCCGTTGACCTTCGCGAACACAATGAACAGATCGGCGAACGACGCATTGGTGATCCACATCTTGGTGCCGTTGAGCACGTAGTATTTGCCGTCCGGTGTCAGGTCAGCCCGTGTTTTCCCGCCCAGCGCATCGGAGCCGGCACCCGGTTCGGTCAGCGCATAGGCGGCGATCCATTCGCCTGTGCCCAGTTTGGGCAGGTATTTTCGTTTCTGCTCTTCCGTGCCGAAATAGATGATCGGTTCGGTCCCGATGCCCGTGTGCGCGCCATGCGTGGTATTGTATGAACCGACGCCGGCCAGCTTCTCCATGATCAGCATGCCGCTCATCTTGTCCAGGCCCAGACCGCCGTATTTCTCAGGGATGTTCGCCGCCAGCAGCCCCAACTTGCCAGCCTTTCGGACCAAGTCCAGTGTCAACTCGAAGTTCTGATGTTCGATCTCTTCAACGTGCGGGAGCAATTCGTTTTTCACGAACGCTTCCGTCGTTTGCGCGATCATGCGATGCTCTTCACTAAATTCTTCGGGAATGAACACCTGCTCGACCGGTGTGTCGGTCAGTAGGAATTCGCCGCCTTTGATACGGGTTGATTCACGTGTTGTACCTGTCATCGTCTTATGCCTCCATGAAAATCAGATGTCAGACATCGAACGCATCTGCTGCCTGATCCGCGATCATCTGATCGCTCAATTAGTCCGTTCGTTCAAAGATGCCGGCAGCGCCCATGCCGCCGCCGATGCACATCGTCACCATGCCATAGCGCGCCTGTCGGCGCTTCATCTCGTACAACAGCGATGCTGTCAATTTCGCGCCGGTGCAACCAAGTGGATGCCCAAGCGCAATCGCGCCGCCGTTGACGTTGATCTTGTTCAAGTCCAAATCAAGATACTTAATGACCGCCAATGCCTGCACGGCAAACGCCTCGTTCAACTCGATCAAGTCAATGTCGTCCATGCGCAATCCGGCCATCTGAAGCACACGGGGAATCGCCACCACCGGGCCGATGCCCATTTCTTCGGGTGCAACGCCGCCCAACGCAAATGCCACGAATCGGCCCATCGGCTTAAGGCCGAGCTGACTGGCGCGGTCGCGCGACATGACGACTACCGCGGCTGCTCCGTCGCTCATCTGCGACGAGTTGCCTGCCGTGACCGTGCCGTTGGCCGCGAACGCCGGTTTCAATTTAGCTAACGCTTCCAACGATGTATCCCGACGCGGCCCCTCATCCACATCAAACACGACCGACTCCACCTGGCGCTCGCCGTTGGCTGAGACCTGCTCGCGTTCAACCGTCAGCGGGACGATCTCTTCGACGAATTTGCCTGAATCAATCGCCTTGATAGCATGTTGGTGACTCCGATAAGCGAAGGCGTCTTGCTCCTGGCGCGAGATGTTGTACTTCTTCGCCAGATTCTCTGCGGTCAGGCCCATGCTCAAGTAGACATCGGGATAATGCTCGATCAGATAAGGATTCGGCGTGACCTTATTCCCGCCCCGCGGGATCATCGTCATGGATTCCGTGCCACCGGCCACAATGACATCAGCGAAACCACACATGATCCGCTCAGCCGCCAACGCAATCGCTTGCAAGCCAGATGAGCAAAACCGGTTGATGGTCATCGCCGGCACAGTATAAGGAATCCCTGCGCGCAAACTGGCGATACGCGCGACGTTCATGCCTTGCTCGGCTTCAGGCATGGCGCAGCCCATGATGACATCCTCAACCTCTTCAGGCTGCAATCCAGCGGCTCGTTTAATCGCCTCGTCAATGACCACCGCCGCCATATCATCAGGACGTGTGGTGCTTAATGTTCCCTTGTGAGCTTTGCCCACCGCCGTGCGTGCGACAGATACAATCACAGCTTCTCGCATAGTGATACCCTCCTGCTTAGTTCCTCAGTGGTTTGCCTGTCTTCAGCATGTGCTGAATGCGTTCCTGTGTTTTGCGTTCGGTGCACAATTGCACGAATGCTTCTCGTTCGAGGTCGAGGAAATACTGCTCGGGCATCGTCGTCGGCGATTTGATGTCGCCGCCGCAGAGCACCCAGGCAATCTTGTTGCCGATATGTTTGTCATACTCGCTGATGTAGCCAGCGCGGTACATCAGATGAATGCCCAGCTTGAGGGCAGCTAGCGCCGATTCACCGAGGACCGGGATGTCTGTTCGCGGTCTCGGCTTTTGATACCCTTGGCGGACCATCGCCAGCACCGTTTGCTTGGCGTCTTCAATCAGGCGATCTTTGTTCATCGTGATTTGATCGGTCGGACGCAAAAAGCCAAGCTGGCGCGCTTCGACGGCGCTGGTGCTCACTTTGGCCATGCCAATCGTTTCAAACACCGGCCTGACGTATGGCAACAGATCAACCTGCTCATCTTTCGGCGCGCAGTCCAGCGCCCGCAGCAGCATCTCTTTCGTACCACCACCAGCCGGCAGCAATCCGACGCCAACTTCGACCAACCCCATGTACAACTCAGCATGCGGTCGCACAGCATCAGCGTGCAACGCGATTTCACAGCCACCGCCCAGCGTCAATCCAAACGGCGCCACCACCACCGGCTTGTCGCTGTAACGCAACGCCATGTTGGCTTTTTGAAACGCGCGAACCGATAGATCAATCTCATCCCACTCGCCTTCTTGCGCGGCCATCAAGATCATCATAATGTTGGCGCCAACGCAGAAGTTCTCGGCCTGATTGCTGATGACCAATCCTTCGAATCGCTCGCCCACTTCTTTGACGGCGAAATTCATCATTTGAATCGTGTCGCCGCCAATCGCATTCATCTTGCTGTGAAATTCCAAGCAGGCGACGCCGTCGCCGATGTCAATCAAGCTGGCTGCCGCATTGCTCTTGATGACCTTCTGGCGGTCTTTCAACGAACGAAGCACAATGACGCCCGGACGCGGCGCGACCGGTTTATGGTGACCGGTCTTAAAATCGAAGTAGAAGGTTTCTCCCTCGCGCGTCTCATAGAATGACGTTTTGCCTGACGCCAACAGTTGTTCCACCAACGCCGGAATCGGACGGCCTTCCTCACGCAGCCGCTGCACCGACTTCTCGACGCCAATGGCATCCCAGACTTCAAACGGCCCCAGCTCATAGTTGAAGCCCCAGCGCATGGCGCGATCAATTTGCACGATGTCATCGGCAATCTCAGCAGCGCGATTGGCGGCATACAGCAACGTTTCACTCGTTGTCTTCCACAGAAATCGGCCGACGCGGTCGTCGCCGTAAACCAGCTTCTTCAGCCGCTCGCCCAGCGACTCAATACCCTTGGCTGCTTCCAGCGAAGGAAATGTTGGCTTTTGCAGCGGACGATACTCCATCGTGGTGTAATCGAGCGCCAGAATCTGTTTGCCATCGCCTGTCTTTTCTTTCTTATAAAATCCCTGGCCGGCTTTCTGGCCGATCCAGCCGCGTCGAACCATCTCTTGCAAGAAATCGGGCGGCACAAATAGGTTCCGTTTCTCATCGTCCGGCACGCTCTCGTAGAGGTTTCGCGCGACGTGCAGGCAAGTGTCCAATCCGGCCAGGTCCATTGTGCGGAACGTGGCGCTCTTGGCATGGCCGATAGCCGGCCCGGTCATGGCATCCACTTCCTCAATCGTATAGCCATCTTCGACCATCACACGAATGGCATGCATCGCCGCCAGCGTGCCGATGCGGTTAGCAATGAAATTCGGCGTGTCCTTGCAATAGACAATGTTTTTGCCCAATCGTCGTTCACTGAACTCGGCGATCCGCTCCACCACCTCCGGCAACGTATCGGGACCCGGAATGACTTCCAACAGCCGCAAGTAACGCGGCGGATTGAAAAAGTGTGTGCCCAGCAAATGCTGACGAAACTCTAATGAGAGCGCCTCGCCGATCTTCGCAATAGGAATGCCAGACGTATTGGAGGAAACAATGGTGCCAGGTTGGCGGACGGCTTCGACGCGGGCCAGCAATTGGCGCTTCACGTCCAGATTTTCCACGACGGCTTCGATGATCCAGTCGGCCTGCCGGAGCCAATCAAGATGGTCATCGAAATTGCCGGTGGTGATCAATGAGGCCAGTTCCGGCGAGAAGAATGCCGCCGGCTTGATGTTTTTCGCATACTCCAGACCCTTGTTGACAATGCGATTGCGAACCTGTGGCGAGTGTAAGGTGAGACCCTTGTGTTTTTCTTCGTCGGTCAGTTCCAGTGGAACCATATCAAGCAAAATCGTAGCAATGCCGGCGTTGGCCAAATGAGCGGCAATCTGCGCGCCCATGACGCCGGCGCCAAGCACAGCGGCTGTTTCGATGCTTCGTTTCATGATGCCTCCCTCTTGAAAGAGACCGGCGATGAGGGACATTCGTTAGTCCTCGCGCGCCGGTCAGTATGATACGGAACTGTCACCATAGAGCTTTTCGATCACGTCGCGGTACTGTTGCTCGACGACCTGACGCCGGACTTTCATCGTCGGCGTCAGTTGACCGTTCTGAACTGAGAACGGCTCGTGCAGCAACACAAATCGTTTGATCTGTTCGTGCCGAGAAAGCGTTTGATTCGAATCTTGGATGATCTGCTCGAACAGCTTGGCCACCTCAGGATGCGCCAGCAGCTCCTGCGGCTGGTGATAGGAAATCTGTTGTTGCTGGGCAAGCTGCTGAAGCAGCTCCATGTTGGGAACAATTAACGCCGAAGGGAACTTGCGCGCATTGCCAATGACGACAGCTTCGGCGACATAAGGATTCAGCTTGAGCCGTCCTTCAATCGGCTGCGGCGCAACATACTTGCCGCCACTCGTTTTGATCAAGTCTTTCTTACGGTCGGTGATCGTCAGGTAACCGTCCTCGTCTATCTGTCCAATGTCGCCTGTCCTGAACCAACCGTCTTCGGTAAACGCCTGTCGGTTGTCTTCGTCGCGCCGATAGTATCCTTGCATGACGTTCGGACCACGTACCAATACCTCACCATCCTCAGCAATGCGAACTTCCACGCCGCCGAGCGGCTGGCCTGATGTGCCGATGCGATTGGCGTCCGGCCGATTCAACGTAACGCCCGGCGACGTCTCGCTCAGCCCATACCCTTGAAGAATCTCAACGCCGGCTGCCCGAAAGATATACGCTAAATCCGGAGACAATGGCGCGCCGCCTGAAATGACACAGCGTAGACGATCCATCCCCAGACGCGGACGCCAACGCGAAAGCACCAGCCGATAGGCCAATTTGTATTGCCAGCGCAGTAACGGGCCAACCGCGCCGCGCGCGTGGCGCTTAGCATATTCCTTGCCAATGGCCACCGCCCACGAGAAGAGACGTTTCTTCAACGGCGAGGCTTGTTGAGCCAACGCAGCAATCTGTTCATAGATTTTTTCAAACACGCGGGGCACTGTCACCAGAACAGTCGGCCGAACCTCAAGCAAATTTCGCGGCACTGCTTCGAGGCTTTCGGCATAGTAGATTTGCACGCCTTGATGAAGGTAGCCATAGAACGCAGCGCGTTCAAAGATGTGCGAAAACGGAAGAAACGAGAGCGTGATGTCGTTGTCGGCGTAATTCAACACATCAGCCACCGCCAGCACATTGGAAGCAATGTTCCAGTGGGTGAGCATCACGCCTTTCGGCTCGCCCGTTGTGCCTGAGGTGTAGATGAGCGTGGCCAGGTCGGCGGGTTTCACCGCTTGCCATAATTGGTCGTACAAGTCGGGCTGGGCTGCGGCCAGAGCTACCCCGTCGGCTTGCAGCTTGCTCAGCGGCTCAAGCTGGTTGATGGCATCAAACGTCACCAGATGGCTCAACGCTGGCAGACGCGCCAGCACATCGCTGACACGCTCACGTTGTGCCGGTGTCGAAATGAATAATAACCGCGCCTCGGAATCGCGCAAAATGTACTCGACTTGAGCCGGCGCTTGTGTGGCGTAAATCGGGACTACGACTGCGCCCATCATCAACGCGCCCATGTCAGCCAGATTCCATTCCAGCCGATTTTCTGAAAGGATCGCCACGCGCTCGCCCGGACGAATACCTCGCGCATACAGGCCTAGCGCCACGGCGCGAACTTGCTCAGCCAATTGATCAGCCGAGACGGCATGCCACCGGCCTTCCTGCTTGTAATTCAGCCAATCGGTTTTGTGGCGATACCGCTCAATCGCCTGCGTGATAAGCTGATTGATAGTAATCGGCTGAGCTACCATCGCGAGCCTCATTTACGGCGCTTGCCGTCACCACCCGAAGGCGTTTGCACGCCGTTCAGAAACACATCAATCACTGGGTCGGCGAATGAGCCAAGGTCATAGTTCTTGTTGCTCAGAATCCAATTGGTGGCCATTTCGTCCAACGCGCCAAATAGGATTTTGGCGACCACCTTCGGATTGAGCTGACGACGGAACAAGCCTTGGCGCTGACCTTCTTCAATCGCCTGCCGAATGACGCCAAAGTATTCAGCCATCTTGGTGGCTGAAAACTGCTCCATGAATTTCGTGGATTGACGCAACTCCACCTGAAAGACAATAGCCAGGTCGCGGTCTGCGCCCAGACTCTCCAGGTGCATCCGGGCAATCGTACGAATTTTATCGCGTGGGTCTTTCAGCTTGGCAATGCGCGCGCGTCCCGCCGAGATGAATTCATCCATCATCTGGTTGACCAGCGAAATGAGCACATCGTCTTTGTTTTTGAAATAGAGATACACGGTGCCGTCAGCGACCCCCGCTTCATGAGCGATGTCAGCGACCTTGGAATTGAAGTAGCCGTTGCGGGCGAAAACGCGCGTCGCCGCCCGCAAAATGGCTGTGCGTTTATCGTTGACTTTGGCGGCCACCGCTTTAGCTGCTTTGCGTGCTGTTGCCACGAGCCTCTCCGTGTTGATTGAGCGTTACGAATTGAACCGCGTTGTCACTGAATGAATACTCATTCAGTGGCGCGGAAACTATACGGCAGACCGCATCAATTGGCAAGGGCACAAGTGTGATGAAGCAGAGCAAGCAGGCGAAATAGTCCCTTATCGGCTCCTTCGTCCGGGCGATCGGATAGGTGGTGAGGCATTCCTCCAACTCGCAGTGAGGGTGCTGACGGCTTGAGCGATTCCTTCGGTGCCCAGAGCGCCAACCACTTCTCACCGCCTGGTTCTTGATTCGCTCTTCGATTGTTCTTCCGATTTGAGTTTGGTCTCACGCTGTTGCGGAAGTTGCCTCAGCGGCTCATTATACGCATTGAGCCGCTCCTGGCTGCTGTGCAGAGAGACATCGTGTTGGGCTGAAATTTTTTGTCTGGCAGTGTCAGAAGCTTCTTTCTCAAAAGTGATAACTGAAACCGAAGACTCCATGATGTGAGCGCAGGAGCGACTGGGCCTTGCCAGCGAAGATTTTTCCGCGCTGCTGCGTCCGGGTGAATTTGTATTCTCCCAGCACGTATAGGCCGCGCCACAGGTGAACCTCTGCGCCGCCCGCGGCCTGCCAACCGACGCGCCCCACTTCATATTGTTGTTGCGACTGACCATCAATGCTGCTCTCGGTGTGAGGGAAAGTAGGCCCGATGCCGAACCGCCCGGCCAGGATGAAACGGCCTCTAGGATGCTCCCGACCGCGATCCACGCGATGGCGACCCACGAAGTTGAAGAGAAGAAGGTTCACCCCGTGTGAAACAGAGTACTGCTGCACGATCTGACCCAACGGCAGCTCACGATTGATGAACGCTCCACGATGCGTGCCTGTGGCCTGCACGCGCTGCTGCGGGTCAGAGAAGACCTTCAAATGAATGAACTCGGCCTCCACGCCAAGCCACGAGATTCGCGGCACGAAGTAGCCAACTCGATACCCGTAGTAAAGCGGTGGATCGAACGACTGGCCGTCATACCGAACGCCGTCGAACTCAATGTTCGTGCCCAGCGCCGGTTGCGAAATGCGGAGTGATGAAGACGCCGTGTGCGCGCCCCCAAGATAGCCAGCAACAACCCATTCTCCTCGATTCGCATCTTGGGCAAAACACGGCTGTGCGATGGACGATGCGCAGAGCAGAAAGATCAGTGCCAGCGCCGCTCTGCATAGAACACGGATGAGATGAATGTGATAGAGCCGCACTCTCCCTCCTTATCAGAATGTGGCGCAGGCATTCTTGCTTGTGCTGCTGAAAGAATGTGGCGCAGGCATTCTTGCCTGTGCTGCTGAAAGAATGTGGCACAGGCATTCTTGCTTGTGCTGCTGAAAGAATGTGGCGCAGGCATTCCTGCTTGTGCTGCTGAAAGAATGTGGCACAGGCATTCTTGCTTGTGCTGCTGAAAGAATGTGGCGCAGGCATTCCTGCCTGTGCTCCATCCTCATCTTGCGACGCCGTCGTAGGAACTCGATCCGCCTCATACGACAGCTCGTCTCGTGCTCGGAACGGCAGCGATGCGCAGTACTACTCAGTTCACGTTTGATCTGCCGCATTGGATAGTTCATGCAGACGTGCATTCCTCATGTTAGGATGAGTGCGGGGACCGTGCTGCCCGTCTGAGCAACAGCCCGGCTCCCGATCATCTTCGTGCTCGCCAACTCGTGCTAGAACAGCCTGCTGCGCTCCGAGTCAGCGTCAGCGTGATTCTCATCATCGGCGTCTTCATCCAACCACCAGCTCTCGATCCACCTTTGCGGCCGAGCCGATTGTTCCAAACTGAGCAATTGGTCAACAGCGGCTCGCGTCCATCCATAGCGTTGCCGGCACGCCTCGGCCAATTGCTCTAGTGTTGGCTCGTCGCTGAGCTGTTGACGTAAGCTGGCGCGCGCGCTCCACAGTTTCCGCAGATTTTGCGCTTTTGTGGCAGACCGTGATTGCGCATCGTCAGAGAGATGAAGGACGCCAGCTAAAACATGATCGAGCGCTTGATACTTGAACGCTTTTTCGCTAACCGGCAGTCGTTCATCCGGCCAGCGCGATGTGTCCAGCGCCATATCTTGGATCAGCTCACGGAACCGCTCGTCGGTTTCTTGCAGTGGGCTCCAATGAAGCCGTTGCTGAACGAATCGCTTGATACTTTTGAGGACCTTGGTTTCCTCTTCTGGCAAGGCGCTCGCGTCGCCGCTGAGATAACTGGCCCAGGCAGCCAATTGTTGGCGCGTTCGCCACGGTTTTCGCGCCACCGGGGGCGAGGTCAGCATGAGCATCGGCGGCAATTGATCAATCAAGCGTTGCAAGCTATCGCGCCGCGCGCGGAGGCGATCAGCCTGTTCGGGATTGAGTTTGTCGGGCGAGAGTTGGTTGATCCGTTCAACAGCGTGTTCATAGCAGTCGCGTTGTTTCTGAATGAATTCAAGAGCCTGGCGCGCCAGCCGATGCTCAATGTCGAGATGGCCGTGAACGATCAGGTGACCGATGAGCATGTGGGCAGACCAGTTGTCCTGATCAATTTGCAGCAAGTGTTCAAGCAGGTTGCAGAGCTCGTCCCAGCGTTGCGATTTGAACGCGACGAACGCGCGTTCAACCGTTTCAAACAATGTCCACACGGGATGAGCGCCGTTTTCCGGTTGGGCGGTCGTGTAGAAATGAACATCGCGCACCTGAATGGGGATCGCTCCGCCCCGATGTGAGCCACGCCCCAACATGCTGCCCAGCGCCCAGACATTTTCGATCTTTTTGCGCAGTTTCGTGCAATGAGTGGCGAAGGCTTCTTTCGGATATTTTGGCTGAGCAGTTGGCCAGATCACATAGCTCCACACCCAGTGCGTTTCGTGCCAACCCACTTGCAAGCATTCGAGAATGTGTCGGAACAACTCGTATTCGGCGCCGTGGATCAACTCTTCAAGCGGCTCTGACGCCTGCTTGCGCAGTAGCACTTTGCGTTTGACCGTGTCAAGATAGAGCGCCGGATATCCTTTGGTGGCAACTGTGGATGAATCAGACAACGGCGTTGCATCCTGAGCGATGACCTCACTGGATGAGGTCATGCGGCGTTGCAGTGTCGCCAATGTGTCGCGGGCTTGGCGCAGTTGAGCGACGCGGTCTCGTTCGACGCGCCGATGCCAAACAGCGCCAGCGGCGATCACCACAGCCAGCAGCACTACAGCCGCCAACCACGGCCACAGCTCTGCCAGCCGGCCCGGCGAGAGTTCCTTGTTGATGTCGGCTTCAGCCGAATGGAGCGCGGCCAGGATCAGCTTTTCGCGCGCTGCTTGCTCGGTCGGGTTGGCCGAGGAATGGACAGTCGTCAGCGCCGACAATCGTTTCCAGAAAGCATAGAGGTTATCGCGCGTCGCCAGATTCTCCACGATCGGCGCCCACTCCGGCATTGCCGGATAGGTTTTTGCCTGCTCGAGCGCCGAGTGAAATAAGGCGGCTAACGGTGATTGAGCCAGTGCCTGCGGATTGCCGGGTAAGGCGCCCAGCGCGCGCGTGTAGCGCCGTTGACTTTCCGGCCCGACAAAAAATTCGACCAACCGGCGGGCGCGTTCCAGCTCGGCCGGGTAACGACCACCGCTGGGGTCCAACACAACCAGGAGCGAGCCGCCCTTAACAGTCGTCGCTCGCTCGGCGCCGATCCTCGGCGGAAGCGTCAGGCCGATGCGCTGTTGCCAGTCAGGCCCTAAGCGTTGAGCCGCCCGCTCCGTCGCCCACGGTCCAAGGATGACCATCGCGTAGCGTCGCGCCAGAAAATCTTCGACCACATCCGTGCTCAGTTGTTCGGGCAACGCGACGTAGCCGTGCCGCGCCAGCCGGATCAAGAATTGCGCCGCACGTTCGCCTTGCGGGCCGCCAAACCGCGCTTCCCGCCAGGGCAGCAGCCCAAATTTTTTGTCTACCGAGATCAGTGAAGGCAAGCCCGCGTTGTAGAGCCAGACAGACAAGTCATGAAGCAAATTCCAATCCAGCCCTGTGGGAATCGCCAGCGGCGCAATCAATGTTGGCGAGCTCGCCCGTAAGCGTTCACAGGCGGCAATGAATCCCTGCTCATCGCTAATGGCGTCAGCCTGCACCATGTCCTTCCAGTACCACAGGACGCGCACGTCCCAGGTGTGTCGTTGCTCGTAGGGCATGACGCCGAGCCAGCGGAAGTAAGCCGCCCAGGTGTCACCCAGTTGCGCCACGACAGGCGGATTGCTGGCATCTGAGACGTAATCGGTGAAGTAGCGGAAGGCGTCCACCCACGTGATGAATTTGACAGCGACAGGCACACCGTGTTGAGCCTGAAAGATGGCCAATTCCTCGAAGATCTGCTGTTGACCGAGCACCTGACGTGCTAGTGACGGGTCTCTCAGCAGCTCATCCGGCGTGTTGTGCAGCAAAGCGCGATGCCGACTGGTGAATTGTCGGATGTCAACTTCTGTCGGCGCTGTCAACGCCGGCGGTTCATCCGGCATGCGAATCAGCAGCAATGGCTCATCAGCGACATGAGCGATAGAGGTGCCCAAACAGACCGCCACCAATACCAACGTCACTGCAATCAGTCTGCTCAGCGCCTTCATAACACCCATCCACCTTTGCGTATGCGTCATTAGTAAATGTAATGTGGCGATTCAGCCAATGTCCATGCAAAAAATGATCAGTGCTAGAGCCTCCATGCTACCCTGTTCTCGCGTCATTCGGAGCAAATGGCTCAGTGTGGCAATACAAACGGCGCTGAGGGAGCAATAAACCTATTCTGATTTTAGAGCGGCTTGCGAATGAGTTCACTCTGGAAGCGTGCGGTCGCTGAGTCAACTCATCTGCAAACCGCTCTAAGACTCAAGAAACAGCAACAGACGGTTGATCGCCTATGGCCTCATTCCTTCGGAGGCAGTGGCGCAAACTGAGGTCCACGGCCTGCGGGCGTTCATTTAGCAACATTCCTACACTCGTGCGCCGCTGTGACACAAAAACGCCAGAATCCTCATGGCACCATCATCGGTTGTCAGGTTTCACTCCGATGGCGGCTTCGGTTCGGGATTGCTTTGAGTGGGC
This sequence comes from Blastocatellia bacterium, assembly GCA_025054955.1. Lineage (NCBI taxonomy): Bacteria > Pseudomonadati > Acidobacteriota > Blastocatellia > Blastocatellia bacterium. The sequence continues at coordinate 157,918 of JANWZE010000025.1, forward strand.
GCCGCTTCGGCTAGCAATTTCTTAATCATGTATTCGGCCAACGCCGGATTCGTATGCCACGTGAAGATCATGCGCACGCGGCCCGCGCGATCAATTATGGCGAGCGTCGGAATCGAACGCGCGTGGTAGGCGTCGAAGCCTTTTTGACCGTCATCAATCGCCACACCGTAAGGGATATTGCGGCCAAGTTTGAATTTGGAGAGAAAGGCGAGTTCTTCAGCCTCTGAGGCTTTGCCGGTCTCACGACCATTGAATCCGTAAAAGCGCGTCAGAGAAAGAATCTTGAGGCCGCTCTTACTGTAGCGCATGTGCCAATTGCGCAATTCCGGGATAAACTGCCGGCAGTCGGGACACCAGGCAGCCCAGAATTCTAGCGCGACCACCTGACCACGCAGCGCCGCCAGCGTCGTCGGCGTTTCCTTAATCCATTTGACCGGAGCGATGTCGGGAGCCGGTTTGTCAATCAACTGAAGCTGGGCGATCGTTGTTTCCACTTGTTCCAACGCCGTTTCGATCGCGTCCCATGGCTCGCCGCCGGCCAGTCGCATCTGCCGCTCGAAATAAGCTTTCAGCTCATCCATGAGTTTAACGGCGTCGGCCTTGCGATCCATCGCTACATAGAGTTGTGCGAGCGCCACGCCGGTGTACCAGATGCGTGGAATCAGACCCGATTGCCGGGCATCAGCCAGAGCCTGTTCTTGGTGGCGCACGGCTTTCTCCATCTGGCCTTGTCGCGTGTAGGCGACCGTCAGCGCTTCGTGGGCTTGTGTGCGGGCCTCTTCCACGTTGAATGAGCTGGCAGAAATGGCCGACAACATAGCTTCGGCCTCGTCCATCCGTCCAAGCCCGGAGAGCCGCCCAACCAACAAGAGTCGCGCTTGCTGCTTGTATTCCTCGGTGAGCGATTTATCGTCCAGTAGCTCGCGCAACGCCACGATGGTTCTTTCGGTGTCGTTAGCGAAAAGGTACAAATAAGCGAGCCACAGCCGATCAGCGCCCGTGGGGTTGCCGGCTTTGACTCTGGCTGCATATTGCGCGGCCAGCGTGCGCGCGCGCTGACGACGTGCATCGGCTTCAAGGTCGTTAATGTCCGCCGCTTCGGCCTCAAATAGCAATCGGTTGATTTCCTCGACGTACTCTTGCGCCGACCGCTTCGATTGAGCCGTGTGCCGAGCCGGTAGGCCCATCACGGTCAATACAAGAACAAACAACAAGACTGTAAGTTTCATAATCGCTACCTCGATGATCTTGGAGGCCTAGAGTGTAACATGAATCAGGATTGGGACACTAGAAGCGATCTCATAAATCGCGTCCACCTCTTCAAAAGCGCATAAAGGCATGCCCGATGAACCAGTTCATGTCGGTGAGACTACTGAGCCAGGTTCGTCAGAGTCCCCATTGTGAAGCACAGTGCACGGCTGGTCACCTCAGCGGCGATTGAGTGCAGCAGCGGCTATTCTGCTCTCAGTCGGGTTCTGATGTGAATGATCCCAGTGGGAACGTGCTTGCTCAAGCGCAGCCCATTGCGTACACTCAACGCTTCAACACATCGTCAGGAGGTTGAACGGATGAGCGAATTAGCCAACAAAGAATGTGTGCCCTGCCGGGGTGGCGTGCCGCCCTTGACCGGCCCTGAACTGAAAGCGTTGCTCGATCAACTGAACAACGGTTGGCAGGTGATTGAAGAGCATCACCTGGAGAAAGAGTACAGGTTTAAGAATTTTCGTGAAGCACTCGAGTTCACCAATCGCATTGGCGCGTTGGCTGAAGCGCAGAATCATCACCCTGATATTTATCTGGCTTGGGGGAAAGTCAAGTTGATGGTTTGGACCCATAAGATCAACGGGCTGACCGAAAGCGATTTTGTATGGGCAGCCAAAGCTGACCAGGTCTTCTCATCGCTGGAGCAGAGCGGTTTGTGAATGAGTTTGCCCTGCGGCGCATGCTTCCAGCGTGCATGAGCCTGCATGATGTGGAGCCCCCAGCTAAAGGCAACTGAAAGTCGCTCTGAGGCGCAGGCGACATGATTGCTCATCTGCCGCTCTGTTGGTTAGCGTGGGCGAGCATCGCTTGACTGATTGGATGACGAGCAAACGGATCAGAATCGGCATTGACACGGGCGGTACGTTTACCGACTTTGTGATCGTTCATGATGCGCAGGCGCAGCATTTCAAGCTGCCGTCAACGCCTCATGATCCAGCCAAAGCGGTGCTAGAGGGCTTGGCCCGCATCCGAGCGATGTGGCCCGGTGCGCCATTCGATATTGTGCATGGCTCAACCATTGCCACCAATGCGTTGCTTCAGCGTCGCGGCGCGCGGACGGCGCTGGTCACGACTGCCGGATTTGAAGATGTCCTGGAGATTGGTCGGCAAGCGCGTCCGCGATTATACGATTTGAACGTGGATCGGCCGCCACCGCTGGTGCCGGCGGGATTGCGATTCGGCGCACGCGAACGCATCGGCCCACGTGGCGACGTGCTTATCGAATTACAGCCTGCGGAAATTGAGCGGCTAGTCGCTGCCGTGCGAAAAGCTCGCGTTGAGAGTCTAGCTATTTGTCTCTTGTTTTCATTCGTCAACCCGCGACATGAGCAATTGATCGAAAAGGCCATGGAGGCGCTCGGCTTGCCTATTTCATCCTCATATAGGATTTTGCCTGAGTATCGCGAGTATGAGCGCACGAGCACCGTTGTCATCAACGCCTATGTGATGCCGTTGGCCGGGCGCTATTTGCAGCGGTTGCTCGATGGCGTCAGGCAGCTTGACGCCATCAGTCAACTTGACGCCACGGCGCGCGCGCGACGAGCTGAACGAAAGGGGCGTGAGGGCGGCGTCAGGCTGCGTGTGATGCAGTCCAGTGGCGGTTCAATGTCTGCTGAGGCCGCGGCCCGCGAGCCGGTCCGCATTGTGTTATCGGGGCCGGCAGGCGGCGTCGTTGGCGCCTTGGCTGTGGCTCGCAAGAGCGGCTTTGACCGTATCATCACGTTTGACATGGGTGGAACCTCGACGGACGTATCGCTGTGCGTTGGGCGTGTACAGACGACCAATGAAGCGCAGGTGGCTGACTTGCCCGTCGCGATCCCGGTGATTGACATTCACACAGTCGGCGCTGGCGGTGGGTCTATTGCGCGATTGGATGCCGGCGGCGCGCTGCGGGTCGGGCCTGAAAGCGCCGGCGCTGATCCAGGACCTGTCTGTTACGGCAAGGGTGAAGCGGTGACGGTCACGGATGCGAATTTGATTCTCGGTCGCTTTGGCGGGCGCGCGTTGCTCGGCGGTGAGATGTTGCTTGATGACCAACGGGCCGCGTCATACATGGACGCATTTGCACAGGCTATGTCGCAGGCCACAGGCCGAAAGATCAGCCGCGAGCAGGCGGCGCTTGGCATTGTCAACGTAGCCAACGCGAACATGGAAGGGGCGCTGAGGAAAATTTCTATCGAGCGCGGCTATGACCCGCGTGACTTCACACTGGTGTGTTTTGGCGGCGCGGGTGGACTGCACGTGTGCGCGCTGGCGCAGGCGCTACGCATCCGTCGGATTATTGTCCCGTTGAGCCCAGGGACGCTCTCGGCGCTGGGCGCGCTGCTGGCCGATGTGCAGAAAGATTATTCGCAGACCGTGATGTTGCCAGGGGAGCAAGCCAGCCAGATGCAACTGGAGCGCGTCTTTCGACGACTGGAATCGGTTGGTCGCAAGGAATTAGCGTCGGAAGGTTTCCATCCCGATCAAGTCCGTGTCGAACGCGCCTGCGCCGTTCGATATTGCGGTCAGTCGTTCGAGCTGGAAATTCCCTGGAGCCACCGCTGGCAGCGCGATTTTCATCAGGCGCACCAAATTCGTTACGGCTATGCCGATCCATCTCGACCGACGGAGATCGTCTCGGCGCGAATTCGCTGCATCGGGCGCGTCCAGAAACCCCGACTGAAATCCTATCAAGCCGATGCGCGCCAGCGGCCACGACCACGCTATGAGTTGGTTGTGGTGAAAGACCATGCTGAACCAGTGGCCGTTTATTCGCGCGATGATTTGCCGGTCGGGTGCCGGTTGAAAGGCCCGGTCATCATCACCGAGTATAGCTCGACGACGTTCATCCCACCGGAATTCGCGCTTGAGGTGGATCGGTTCAAAAACATGCTCATTGAGCAACGGCTGCGCTTTTCTTCTTGACCAACGGCAAGTGGCCAGTGAGCACCGTCAAGGTCAGCTTGCGCCGGAGACGTAAACAGCAGTTCACCAGAGGTGCAACGTCTGGAAGGGCGTCATCCCCACTTCATCTGTGTGGGCGAAGAGCAGGGTAAAGGCGGTTGTAGGGTGCAACGTCTGGAAGGGCGCCATCCCCACTTCATCACGCCTGAAGGAGCGCCGCCCGTTCCCTCATCGGTCGTTCATGCTGTTTGGTCGCTGGCCACAAACGTGCATGTCTTGGCGCGTCTCCAACGCGCCACCATTGTTTGATCTACTGTCCCAGACGTTGCACGTCTGGCTACCTTCTCGCCGCCGCTGGCGCGGCTCAGCAAAAATGAGCCTAGAGCGGTTTGCGAATGAGTTTGTCTTGGGAGCGCACGCTTGCAGCGTGCATCAGCGGCCCCCAAGCTAAAGGTAATTGAAAATCGCTCTAAGTAATGTGACAAAAAGTTCGGGGCGTTTCTGGAGTGCTGTGATGTGTCGCAGCTTTGGCCGGAAAGCGGTGACACGTCACCGCACGCCAAAACGTCCCCCAAAATCTCCCATGTCCACCTACTTAGTATGCGGAAAGAAAGACCACGTTCTTGTAGCGGTGCCCCTGTGTGGCCGATGGCATTAGGTTGGTGGAGTTGGATAGAACGCGGATGAGGCGGATGCGACGGATTATCACCGATTGATCCGCGTTGATCAGCCAAATCCGCGTCATCCGTGTTCCGTGAATGGCATTAGTTCGTGGAGTTTGGATAGAACGCGGATGAGGCGGATGCGGCGGATTATCGCCGATTGATCCGCGTTGATCAGCCAAATCCGCGTCATCCGTGTTCCATGAATGGCATTAATCGTGGAGTTTGGATAGAACGCGGATGCGGCGGATGCGGCGGATTATCGCCGATTGATCCGCGTTGATCAGCCAAATCCGCGTCATCCGTGTTCTATGAGCTTTTTAACTTCATGCCATTGGCTTTGAAAAACCGAGCTCACTTCACTGCGCCACCCGCGCGGCGGATTTACGCACCCGCTTCAATTAACTCACCCTGTGTGTGGGTTGCGGATTGACACAACTGAGAAGCACTCACGAGCAACTGTGCATGGCGCTTTCAAAGCACAATCGAGATGATCGCACCACCTTGTCAACGGAAATCTCGTCTTTCGAGCAGTCACATTGCAACGCCACACTGTTTGTGCTCCCTTGACGTCAGCTCCGATTGTGACGGATAGTATCCATTCAATGACTGTAGGGGAAAACAGGCCGGTCCGGCTCGTGCCCAAATCCTAACGACGGTTGATATGGGAAACTCGAACGGAGGCCACGATGTTTGGTTCGTTGGGAACAACTGAAATCATCTTTATCCTCGTAATTGCGCTGATTATTTTCGGTCCGCGCAAGCTGCCACAACTGGGTCGCACGATTGGCGAGAGCCTCGCTCAGTTTCGCCGCGCATCGGAAGATTTCAAACGCTCCTGGGAGCAAGAGATCACCATGGAGGAAAAACGTCTTCAATCCTCCGCGTCGCCTGCTTCGCCGCGTGGCGCCGTGTCCACCGAACCGTCGGTGACGCCCACGCCGGCAGTTCACACCGAGACGGAGGAAGACCCGCGCTTCAGCGCCTGATGATAACCCATGATGAGCAACCGAGTGAGCGTGCCGACGGACGCGGATGAGGCAGCAGAGGAACTCCGCGAAGGTGAGATGTCGCTGCTCGATCATTTGGACGAGCTGCGCCGTCGGTTGACCTACTCTGCCATTGCGGTGGCAGTCTTCTTCGTCCTCAGTTGGACGTTTGCTGAGCGTCTCTATCACTTCTTAGAGAAGCCGGTGCTGGAAGTGTTGGAGCGAGTCGAACGTACTCAGTTGGCCAGTGTCGTTCGTTCGACACCCGTCTGGTCGTTGCAAGAGAACGATTCCGTTCAATACACGTTCCGTGAGGAGAGTCGGCTGGGCGATATTCCCATTCCGGCGGGCGTCACCATACCGGGCACAGTGCAACGCCGCAACGGCCAACTGGTAGTGGTGACCAAAGAAGCGTGGGTTGTCGGCCAAACCGTGATTCCGGCAGGAACGCCGCTGCCTGTTCAGGTCCAGCCAGCTCGACCCAGTGAACGATTGATTATTAGCACAGTGCCGGGCGCTTTCTCGTTGTACATTCAAGTAGCCTTTTATGCCGCCATCTTTTTCGCCATGCCATTCATCTTGTATCAAGCATGGGCATTCGTTTCACCGGGTCTTTACAAACACGAAAAGCGTTACGCGCTCCCGTTCATATTCATGGGTTCGATCTTTTTCCTCTTGGGCGCGGCCTTCGGCTACAAGATTGCCTTTCCTCGCGCTGCCGAGTGGTTGTTGGGATTGGCCAGTGGGTTTCGTCCGCTGATCAACGCTGGTGAATACTTCAATCTCATCCTGATCATCATGCTCGGTCTGGGCGCTGTGTTCCAAATTCCTACGATCACCTTTTTCTTGGCGCGGATCGGTGTGGTGACGCCGCGAAAGATGGTGCAGCCGTGGCGGGTCGTCTTAGTCGCCATCTTTGTTGTTGCTGCGGTGATCTCGCCGACCGGCGACATTCCGAATCTGTTGGTGTTCGCCCTCCCGATGATCCTGTTGTATATCCTGAGCATCGGGATTGCGTGGTTATTCGGCAAGCCGCGCCAGGAGGAGCTCTCCTCCTGAAAGTGATGAACGGAGGCCTGCTGGTTGATTGCCCACCGCGCAGATCATCTCAGGCTCTTTTGCCTCAAAGAGTCTCTGGGTGTGATACCTCTTGGCATGCCTTTGAGCCTGTTCCGAACAGGCACGTGCGGGTTTTGTCCTTCGTGGCGTGTGGGTAGATGAGCGATTCATCTAAGAAAGGGATGAGCCACGCCGTGGAATGGCGCCCAGCAAGCCGAACCGATCAGGCTCATTGCGCCGGTTGTCAGGACTCTGCCAGTGCAGTATCCTTTGCCGTTTCAAAGACTATGCACAACGAGCAAACAAAGCCTATGACATGGTTGGAAATTCAGCAGATGTTTCTTGATTTTTTCCGCGAGCGAGGTCATACGATCGTGGCCAGCTCATCGCTGGTGCCTCGCAGCGATCCCACATTGCTGTTTACCAATGCCGGTATGGTGCAATTTAAGGACGTCTTCCTCGGCAGCGAAAAGAAGCCATACGTCCGCGCTGCCACCGCGCAAAAGTGCTTGCGTGTATCGGGCAAGCACAATGATCTGGACGAGATTGGTCCTTCGCCGCGCCATCATACGTTTTTCACCATGCTGGGGAATTTCTCGTTCGGCGATTATTTCAAGGAAGAGGCCATTCAGTTTGCCTGGGAGTTGCTGCTTGATTATTACCGATTGCCGCTTGAGCGTTTGTGGTTCACCGTCTATGAAAACGACGACGAAGCATTTGAATTGTGGAAGAAAGTTGGCGCTGCGCCCGAGCGCATCCTGCGATTTGGTGAGAAAGAGAACTTCTGGGCCATGGGCGAGACCGGCCCGTGCGGGCCATGCAGTGAGATTCACTACTTTCAGGGCGACGATTTGAGTCAGAATCGCGCTGAGCTGGTCAATGGGCCAGGCCATGAGACGATTGAAATTTGGAATCTGGTGTTCATGCAGTTCAATCGTGATGAAACAGGCCAGATGACGCCGCTGCCGAAGCCGTCAGTAGATACGGGCATGGGCCTGGAGCGGCTCACCGCGGTGTTGCAAGGCAAACGCTCGAACTATGAAACAGACCTGATCCGCCCGATTGTTGAGTTCATTGCTTCATTGGCGCACAAGGATTACCTCGCTAGTAGCGACGATGGCGTATCCATGCGGGTGATCGCCGACCATGCCCGCGCTACTGCCTTCTTGATCGCCGACGGGGTGTTTCCGGGCAATGAATCGCGCGCCTACGTGTTGCGAAAGATCATGCGTCGCGCATTGTGGCATGGCAGCAAACTGGGCATCGAGTCGCCGTTCTTTTACAAGGTGGCCATCTTCGTCGCTGACCTGATGGGGCAGGCTTTTCCCGAAGTGCTGGATGCGCGGTCAACCATTGAGCGCGTGGTGACGCACGAGGAGAAATTGTTCAGTTCGACCATCGCCGGCGGGTTGCGCAAGCTCGACGAAGTTATGGCGCGCACGGCCGGGCAGGTCATCGCCGGTAAGGATGCATTCATGCTGTATGACACATTCGGGCTGCGCGAGGACCTCATTCAATACATCGCCGACCAGCGCGGCTATGCGGTGGATTGGGAGGGATTCAAGCAGGAGATGGAGCAGCAACGTCAGCGTGCGCAGGCTGGATGGAAAGCCTCGTTGGCCGACAAACAAGGGGCCGTCGAGGCAACGTCTCAACAAGAGATCGTCAGTGAATTTCTAGGATATGACACGCTCGAAGCGGAGGCGACCGTCACCCACATTTTTGTGAATGGACAAAAAGTTGAAGAAGCAACAGAAGGCATGCAGGCTGATGTCGTGCTGGACAGGACGCCGTTTTACGCCGAAGCTGGCGGACAAATCGGCGATACAGGCGTGATCGAAGGCGAGCACCTGAGAGCTTTGGTCACAGACTGCATATCGAAGACGTTCACTGAGCAAGGGACGGCGCTGCATGTCAAGCACGTCCATCAGCTCGTGGTCGAGCGAGGCTACATTCGGGTTGGCGATTCTGTCCGAGCAATAGTGGATGCTGAACGTCGGTCGCGGATTCGGCCTCATCACACGGCTACGCATCTGGTTCATGCCGCATTGCGCGCCGTGCTAGGCCCGCATGTGAAGCAAGCGGGAAGTCTGGTCGCGCCGGACCGCTTGCGGTTCGATTTCACGCATTTTGCGCCGCTCACGCCTGACGAAATCGAAGAAATTGAAGCGCTCGTCAACCAGCAAATCCTGCGCAACGCGGATGTGCGAACTGATGTTTTGCCGCTGGACGAAGCGCTCAATGCCGGCGCTATTGCGTTCTTCGGCGAGAAGTACGGGACGCATGTGCGCGTGCTGACGGTGCCTGGCTTTAGCGTCGAGTTGTGCGGCGGCACGCATGTTAGTCGAACCGGCGACATTGGCGTGTTCAAGATCATTAAGGAAGAGTCCATCGGCGCCGGCTTGCGTCGAATTGAAGCGGTTACCGGCAAAGCCGCGCTCGAACGATTTCAGGAAGATGAAGAACGGCTCGCGCAACTGGCCGCCATGTTGAATACGTCGGCGCAGGAGGTTGTGCCGATGGTCGAGCGGTTACAAGCGGAGTTGAAGGCGACGCAGCGGGAGTTGGAACAATTGAAACTGAAGCTGGCTCGGCAGTCGGTCGGTCAGATTGCTTCACGTGTGCGACAGGTCAACGGCGTGCGCGTGCTGGCTGAGCGGATCGAAGGCCTGGATGCCGCCGGCGCGCGTGAATTGGCCGATCAGCTCCTCAGTAAGCTCGAATCCGGTGTTGTCGTGTTGGGGCGCGTCGAAGATCAAAAGGTCTCGCTTGTCGTGCGTGTTTCCAAAGATTTGGTTGGACGGTTGCATGCCGGCCAGATTGTCAAAGAGTTGGCGCGTCAGGTCGGCGGTGGCGGCGGCGGGCGAGCCGATTTGGCTGAGGCTGGCGGACGTTCGCCGGAGAAGCTGGACGACGCGCTGAATGCGAGCGTCGAAGTGATCGAGCGGTTGTTGAATAGCTAGCGCCGCCACCGGCGCGAGGAACTGAGCGCCTTGGCGGTGCGCGATTCAAGAGACGAAGCGTTGAACAGCGAGCGTCACCACTGGCGCAAGAAAGCCCTGCCGAGCAGCGATGAGACGGTATGTTCTGAAGCGTCCGACTACGCAGCGACTGCGCGTTGATTATCGGGCTGAGTTGAACGATCAACAGTATGCCGCTGTCGCAGCGGGCGCAGGGCCGTTGTTGGTGATCGCCGGCGCGGGCTCGGGCAAGACCCGCGTGGTGACCTATCGCGTCGCCTGGCTCATCGAGCACGGCGTTGATCCATCACGGATTTTGCTGGTGACATTCACCAATAAGGCGGCGCGCGAAATGCTCCGGCGCGTCGAAGCGCTATTGCAAACCAGCTTGCCGCAACTGTGGGGTGGAACATTTCATCACATTGCGAATCGCGTCTTGCGGGAACATGCCGAGCTTCTAGGCTACACGCCAAATTACACAATCCTCGATGCAGAAGATAGCCGCGACCTGATCAGCCTGTGCGTGCGCGAGGCAGGGATTGACATCAAGGCGCGACGGTTTCCGCGAGGTGAAGTGCTGGGCGACATCATCAGTCTTGCGGCTAACACCTCGAGTTCGATCGAGCAGGTCATCGAACGTTCCTATCCCTATTTTGAGCCGCTCACACTGGACATCGCGCTGGTCAGCGCGATCTATCGCCAACGCAAGCAACGTGACAATTTGATGGACTATGATGACCTGCTGCTGAATTGGAAACGGTTGCTTGATGAGCATCCAACGATTCACCATCGCTATGCCAACCAATTCATGCACATCCTGGTGGACGAATATCAGGACACGAACGCGATCCAAGCTGACATCGTTGATCAACTGGCCGTCGTGCATCGGAATGTGATGGTCGTCGGCGATGACGCGCAGTCAATCTATAGCTGGCGGGGCGCGAATTTTCGCAATATCTACGAATTTCCCGCGCGGTATCCCGACGCGCAGGTGGTGCGGCTGGAAGTGAATTATCGCAGCACGCCGCCTGTGTTAGAGCTAGCCAATGCCTCGATTGCTTGCAACCAGAAGCAATTTCCTAAGGCGCTACGCGCCCGGCGTCGCGGTGGCGTGAAGCCGGCGCTCATTCCGGCGCGCGATGTGTATGAGCAAGCTGATTTCGTCGTCAGTCGCGCGTTGGAGCTGCGCGATGCCGGCATTCCGCTGAGCGAGATGGCCGTTCTCTATCGGTCGCATTATCACTCGATGGAAATTCAAGTCGAATTAGTGCGACGAGGCATTCCTTACCTTGTGCGGTCCGGCGTGCGATTTTTTGAGCAAGCCCACATCAAAGACGTGCTGGCTTATGTCCGGCTCGTCAGCAATCCATACGACGAGCTGGCCTGGATGCGCGTCCTTCAATTGATACCCGGCGTAGGCAAAAACACGGCGACGCGGGTGTGGCAACAGCTTACCGCGACAGGAGACCCGCTGACAGCAGTCACTACGTTGGGGCTCGTGCCGGCGCGGGCTGAGGCTGGTTGGAAGGAGTTTATTTCTTTGGTCGCGCGGCTCACTGACGTGCAGCATATTGATTCGCCATCGGCGCAGATTGAAGCTGTGCTCGATAGCGGTTATGTGGATCACGTGCGGGCCAACTATGCCAACGCCGAGGCGCGGCTCGATGATTTGCGGCAATTGGCCACGTTCGCCGCTCGCTATCAATCGGCGGAAGCGTTCCTCAGCGAAGTGGCGCTGATCGGCACTGAGCGCTTCAGTTGGCGCGACGGTTTGCATGGCGAAGATGTTATGCAGAGCGGCGACCCAGAGGAGTTTTTGGTGCTCTCTTCGATTCATCAAGCCAAAGGCTTGGAGTGGCGCGTCGTCTTCCTGGTCTGGGCTGCTCATGGCCGCTTTCCTTCAGCTCGCGCTTTGCAAGACGAGGAATCCATCGAAGAAGAGCGACGGCTCTTTTACGTCGCGGTGACGCGCGCCAAAGACGAGCTTTACTTGTGCTATCCGTTGCTGGCGCGAGAACGCCATCGAACTCTGATTCTCAGCCCATCCCTGTTCATTCAGGAGGTTGATCCCTCGCTGATGGACGAATGGATGATTACAGTCGAACCCTTCGACGAGCATGCGTGAGCGTTTCGCCCCGCTCTCTCTGACGTTCCAACCAATGTTGTTTGTGGCAGCGGCGTACTGCGTCGGCATTGCGCTGGCCGGCAGTCTGAACATGCCGCTGCTCATGTTGTATGGACTCGCCTTGATCTGTTGCTTGATTGCTCTGGTCGGCTTGATTGTTGGTTCATCGCGTGCCGGTCGGTATGGGGCTCACATGACGTCTGCCGCGCTGCTGATTGGGTTTGTGTGCGCCGGCGGTTTATTGTTTCGGCTTGAGCAATCGGCGCCGGCGCCGTATCGCATTCGTTCGTTGTATCAAGCCGGGCGTATTCAGCCCCATGAGCCTGTGCAGATCATCGGCGTGCTTTCAGGCATGCCTGTCGCGGCGCCCGAGCGCGTCTATTTGGACATAGAAGTTCAGCGGGTCAAGTCGCGCACGGTCGAGCAGCATGCGCGTGGTCGTGTGCGGCTGATGCTGCCGTTGACCGACGAGGTGATGCAGCAACTCTCGGATCAGCTCCGGCTGAGTTACGGCGTTCGCATTCGAGCGCTCACCACCTTGCAACGGGCCGATCGGTATCGCAATCCCGGCTCGTTTGAATACACGGAATTTCTCGACCAACGAGGCTTTGATGCGTCAGGTGTCTTGAAGAGTCCACGCTTAGTAAGTGTGCTTGCGCGCGATCAAGGTCATCGGCTCATGGCGCGGTTGTATGAAGGCCGGCGGCGCGCTGAAGCCGCTATTGATCGCCTCTTCGATGGCCAGACGGCGGCAATTCTCAAAGCTGTCTTTCTCGGCAACCGATATTTTCTCAGCCGCGATGTAGCTGAGAGATTCCGCGCGGGCGGAACCTTCCATCTGCTGGTCATCTCCGGGTCACACGTTAGTTTTCTGGCAGCCATCTTGATAGGAATTTTCTCGACGCTGTGGCGGAATCGCTGGTTTCAATTTGTCGCCGTCAGCGGGTTGCTCTGGGCTTATACGTTGATGGTTGGCCTCGATCAAGCGCCGATTGTACGAGCGACCGTGATGACAACGGTGGCGCTCGTGGCGCTCATTGTGTTTCGCCAGGCGCAGGCGGCCAATATGCTGGGCGTGGCAGCATTCATCTTGCTCGTCATCAAACCGAGTGAGTTGTTTGCTCCCGGCTTTCAACTGACCTGCCTGGCCGTTGCTTCGATGGTGTTGTTGGCCTTCCCACTGATCGCTCGATGGCGTGCCATTGGGACGTGGCGCCCATCCTCGTCAGCGCCCTACCCGCCGCAATGCCCGCCGTGGTGTCGTTGGCTGGCCGAAGTGATGTACTGGGATCAACGTGCCTTTGATCGAGAGCAACAACGGTCGCCGATTCGCTTTCGCGTTGAAAAGGCCGCACTGGCGCAGTGGATCAATCGCCTCATTGGTGTGCAACCGCTGTTGCGGGCTGTCTGCCTCTCGCTCGTCATTTCATCAGTCGTGCAGATCGTCATGCTGCCGGCCATGATCCTCTATTTCCATCGTGTGACATTGGCCGGCGTCTTGCTCAATGTGACTGTCAGTTTGTTCATCGCGCTGCTGATGCTCATTGCTTTTCTCGCATTCGCAATCGCGCAACTGAATATGGCGTGGGCAAGCCCGTTGGTGAAGCTTGCCGATTGGTTGGCCTCGAGCATGAACGAGAGTATGCAGCCGCTGTTGCAATTTCGCTGGGCGAGCTTTCGCGTTGCCGAGTATACATCCGATGCGCGATGGGTCTACGGGCTGTACTTCGTCCCACTCGTGTTCTTTGTCTTTGCCGTGCACAGATGGCAGCCACTTCGGATTGGCAGCGCGACGATGCTGACAGCGCCGTCAAGCGCAACACGGCTACGTTCCGTCGCGCCGTCAAGCGCAACATGGTTGGGTTCCGTTGGAGAATCGTTATGGCGATTTCGTCATCAAGCGGCTGCTCTGTTGCTGCTCTTCAACGTGGTGATCATCGTGACCCATCCGGGCAGCGTGCGCCATCAAGAGGGTTGGTTGACAGTGTCGTTTTTGGATGTTGGTCAGGGCGACGCCGTGTTGATTCAATTTCCGCAGGGCGCGAGCATGCTGGTGGATAGTGGCGGTCGCCCATCATTTCGCGCGACCGGTTCATCCGGCGCTGAGGAATCGGACTTTATCGAAGACACACAAACAATCGGCGAGGCAGTCGTCTCCAATTTCCTATGGGCACAGGGCATCACCCGGATTGATTACGCGCTGCCGACGCATGCTGACACGGATCATATACAAGGGTTCAGCGATGTGTTCAACAACTTCAGCGTTGGTCGTGTCTTGTTGGCTCGCCTGCCGACCGAGGATGCCGAGTTCACATTGTTGGAATCGGCGCGTCGGGCCAATCGAATTCCAATTCAAGCGATTGCCGCCGGCGACCGATTCAGCATTGATGGCGTCGCCGTTGATGTCTTATGGCCGCCGCGCGTCCCTGTTCAACCCGCAGGGTGGGGCAATGATGAATCGGTCGTAATGAAGTTGACCTATGGGCATCGGCGCATTCTGTTGACCGGCGACATCACAGAGGTGGTCGAGCAGGTGCTGATGGGGCGGTATCCTGATCTCTCCTGCGACGTATTGAAAGTGCCGCATCACGGGAGTCGCACCTCATCATCGGAAGCGTTCATTGATCGCGTCCGGCCGCGTGATGCAGTGATTCCGGTCGGGGCGCACAGTCCATTCCGACATCCGCATCAAGAGGTGGTGGCGCGGTACCGAGCGCGGCGCGTTCGACTTTGGCAGACCGGCCATTCAGGGACGATCACGATCCGAACCGATGGGACGCGGTTGGAGATTTCCACGCATGTTCGGCAGCCATCGGGTTAGCCGCCTGAGCGCAGTGGCCAGTCAGTCGAAGCGCACACGAAGCCACGAGGGTACAGCCTAGAGGCGTGCCAGGTAAATTCACGTGAAAGCCGCTCGGGTAGCTGTTTTTCCTATGCTGGTTGCGGCGTGCCACCACGGACCGGTGGAATCAGAGACGGCTTCAGCAGGCCAGGGCTAGCTTCCTCCGGTTGTGGTTGACCATCTTGAGTGGGCGGCGAAGACGGCTCGGAATCGTCCAGTGGCAGGCCTTCGACAAGCCGTTTGATCTGCCATCCTTCTAAGGTTTCATGTTCCAGCAGGGCTTGCGCCAATCGTTCGACAGCGTCTCGATGTTCCAGGATGAGCGACTTAGCTCGGTTGTATTGTTCCATCACAATGCGCCGCACCTCGTTGTCAATCTTGATCGCCGTATCTTCGCTGTAATCTTGATGGCGGATCAGCTCTTTGCCGAGGAAAATCTGTTCGTCGCGTTGACCGAAGGTGAGCGGGCCGAGTTCTGACATACCAAATTCGCAGACCATCTTGCGAGCCAGCTCGGTGGCGCGTTCCAGGTCATTGCTGGCACCGGTGGTCACGTCGTTGATGAAAATCTCTTCGGCGATGCGACCTCCCATCAGGATGGCGATCTGACTTTCCAGGTACTCGCGTGTGTGCATGTAGCGGTCTGCTTCGGGCAGTTGTTGTGTCAATCCCAGCGCCATCCCGCGCGGAATGATAGTGACTTTGTGGACAGGGTCAGCATGAGGCACTTTCAACGCGACGAGCGTATGACCGGCCTCGTGATAGGCCGTGTTGCGTTTTTCTTCCTCACTGATGACAATGGAGCGACGCTCGGCGCCCATCAGCACCTTATCTTTAGCGATTTCCATGTCGGTCATGGTCACCGCCTTGCGATTGTGCCGGGCTGCATTCAGGGCTGCTTCGTTGACCAGGTTGGCCAAGTCGGCGCCGGTAAATCCAGGCGTGCCGCGCGCCACCACGCGGATGTCCACATCATCGGCCAACGTCACTTTTCGGGTGTGCACGCGAAGAATCTCTTCGCGGCCTTTCAAATCGGGTCGGTTGACAACGATCCGACGGTCGAATCGTCCGGGACGCAGCAAGGCCGGGTCGAGCACGTCCGGACGGTTGGTTGAGGCGATCAGGATCACGCCGTCGTTGGATTCAAATCCGTCCATCTCGACCAGCAGTTGATTGAGTGTTTGCTCACGCTCATCATGGCCGCCGCCCAGCCCAGCGCCGCGATGCCGTCCAACGGCGTCAATCTCATCAATGAAGATGATGCACGGAGCATTCTTTTTGCCTTGCTCGAACAGATCGCGCACGCGCGATGCGCCTACGCCCACGAACATCTCAACGAACTCTGATCCAGAAATCGAGAAGAACGGCACACCGGCTTCGCCAGCGACCGCGCGCGCCAGCAACGTCTTGCCAGTGCCGGGTGGTCCCATCAACAAGACGCCTTTGGGAATGCGCCCGCCGAGCTTCTGGAACTTTTGCGGGTCTTTGAGAAATTCGATGATTTCGGCCAACTCTTCCTTGGCTTCGTCCACACCAGCGACGTCTTTGAATGTGACGCGCTTTTGCTGATTGGAGAGCAGCCGAGCGCGGCTTTTGCCGAAGCTCAACGCCTTGTTGCCGCTGGCTTGCATCTGCCGCAGCATGAAGAACCATAGACCGAGAAACAAGAGGAACGGAACACCCCACGTCAGGAACGAAAGCCATAGGCCGCTGCTGCCATTCCTCCAGCGGACCTGCATCTTCTGGGCATACATGCGTTCAGCCAGCTTGGCCTGGACTTCCGGATTGGCTATTTCCGTTCGGAATCGCTGATTGGTTTTCAGCTTGCCCGTGACTTCCGAATCATCGAATGTGGCTTCCAAACCATTGCCCTTCTCGATTTCGTCCAGCAGCTCCGAGTAAGAGAGCTCTTTGACGCCGGGGTTGTTGGAATTCTCAATGACGTTATACAGGAGCACCGCCGCTCCAATCATGATGACCCAAAAGATCAATTGTCGCACTCTTGAATCCAAGGTCCTATCCTCCTACCATGAGAGACGCCATTTTAACACATATCGGTTACTTTCTTCAAAGTGGCCGCAATCCTCATGACGTGTCTCAGATGGTCAGTCAGCACGCCGGCGTTGCCGGTTATCAGAGCGTCTGTCCATCAATCACTCAACCGGCTCAATAGTGATGAGGGCAAACCGTTTGGTGCAAGCGGTCGGAGCAAACGGCGCCGCCACTGGTAGCCAAGGAGTCCAGACAATCGAGTCATCCACACCACTAACCACCAACGGCCAATGAGCCCGTTGGGAGACCGGCACGTGATGCTCTTGCATCAGCCGTTTGACCTTCTCCGGCTGACGATGCCCAACGGGCACATAACGGTCGCCCGGCTTGCGCGCCCGAATGAACAAATGCGTTGGCAACGCCTCATCATCCAGTAGAGCGGCGTTGGGCGTTGAAGCTTCGACTGCCCGTGGCAGAGCGCGATGCAGCGTCAGGCCAAATGATCCCCAGTGAGCCGTCTGGCCAACGATCAGTGGCTGCATCATCGGTGGCGAAGGCAACTCAGGGCGTCGTAGCGTCAGCCGGTCAAACTCGCGCCAGACGACCAGTCCCGGCAATTGGAGGCGTCGGCCACTCATGCCGGTCTGACAGAGCTGTTCCAGCGCCTCTACATGCCAAGCGGTGATGCCTCGCATGTGACCTTTGAACTGACCAATGGCAGCACGCAAGACGCGCCGACGCACTGCCGCGGGCAGGTTTTGAAGTTCGGCCACGTTCAAACTGAGTGAGTCAGGCCGGGACGAGGCCAGGCAGGCCGGCATCACTTGGCGGACAAGCTGAGCGAAGTAATCTTCGTCGCAACGTGCCTGCTGAGCCGCTCGCGCCAGCGACTCAGCGACTCGCGGATTCAGATCACTCAACGAGGGCATGATGTCGTGACGAATGCGATTGCGCGAGCGATTCAGGTCCAGATTCGTTGGGTCAAGCCGGTAAGCGACGCCAATGTGCTCACAGTAGTTCAACACTTCCTCACGCGTGACATCGAGCAACGGACGAATGATCAGATCATCAACAACCGGCCAAATGGCGCTCAAGCCATCAGCGCCGGCGCCACGCACCAACCGCATCAACACCGTCTCGGCTTGATCTGTCATCGTGTGACCGGTCGCAATACGGTGAGCGGCTGTGTCTGCGGCGAGGCGTCGCAAGAACGCGTATCGTTGCTCTCGGGCGACTTCTTCGCAATTTCGTTTTTGCTGGCGGGCGAGCGCCTTGATGTCTAGTCTCGTCCACGCGCAGGGCAAGCCCAACTGGGCAGCCAACGCCTGCACGAAGACTTCATCCTCATCTGACTCAGGTCCTCGCAACTGATGGTTCAGGTGCGCCACGTGTAGCGAGAGCGCCGGGTAGCACTGCTGCTTCAGATGATGCAGGACGCACAGCAGGGCAACTGAATCGGGCCCGCCGGAAACCGCCACGATCACCCGCATGCCGTCTTCTAACATCCGATGACGGGCTATCGTGCGGCGCACTTTTTCAATGAACGCCTTCATCAACATCAACCACGAGGGCGAAGGACAAAGGAGCAGGGAAGCGGATCACGGATCGAGCTGCTCGCATGCAGAGGCTCGTGCCTTTGTCGGTTTCGGTGACGCTCGGTGGCACGCGCTCACAATCGCACGCGCGTGTTCGGTCCGCCTTCCAGATGAATCGTGTCAATGAAACGAATGTGACGCCACTTGTGCGTCATGACGAGCGAGTGCGTCCGTTTGCCGCCGCCCCAAAATCGCACACCGTCGAGCAACGTCCCGGAGGTGACGCCACAGACGGCGAAGATGATGTTCTCGCCGGGCGCCAGGTCTTCCTTGGTATAGACTTTGTTCAAGTCGGTAATGCCCATCGCCTGCATGCGTTCAACCTCCGCTTGATTGCGCGGTTTGAGGCGACCCAGCATGAAGCCATTCAAGCAACGCAACGCCGCCGCTGTCAGCACGCCTTCCGGCGCGCCGCCAATGCCCATGACCGCATGCACGTTAGTGCCAGATACGGCCGCTGAGATGCCGGCTGAGAGGTCACCGTCGCTGATCAGTTTGATGCGAGCGCCGGCCTTGCGAATATCGGCGATCAATTGCTCATGACGTGGACGATCCAGCACAATCACCACCAGATCATCCACCCGCCGATCAAGCGCCTTGGCAATCGCCTTCAGGTTATCAGCGACCGGTGCATCCATATCCAGGTTTTCGCCGCAGCCCGGTCCGACAATGATCTTTTCCATGTAAGTATCCGGCGCGTTTAGCAAGCCGCCTTTTTCTGCTGCTGCCAGCACAGCAATGGCGTTTGGCTCGCCGGTCGCACACAGGTTGGTTCCTTCCAGTGGATCAACAGCAATGTCCACATCGGCGTAGCTGACGCCTGGCTCAGGATTCTTGTAACCGATGCCGACCTGCTCGCCAATATAGAGCATCGGCGCTTCATCACGTTCGCCTTCGCCAATCACGATGGTGCCGCGAATCGGGACTGTATCGAGCACCTGTCGCATCGCTTCAACTGCCACGTGGTCAGAATACTTGCGTTCACCCTGTCCCATCGTCCGAGCCGCCGCAATGGCCGCAGCTTCGACTACGCGCAAGAATTCCAACGCAAGCTCTCTTTCCATGAATGGTTTCGTTTCGTGCATAGCTCCCTCCTATGAAAATAACATTTTCATGCTTCGTGGTGAGCGTAAGTTCATGGGCGATTCCTCAGAGAATGTGGCGCAGGCGTCCCGCCTGTGCGCCATTTGATGCTTCGTGTCGTGCAACCGCACGTGGACGATTCCTGAAAATAGCCCAGAGACCAAAGACCGGCGATGACCGCCTGCTGCCTTCCGTTACGTGTTTCTCGTTCATATCGTGCCGTCGCGTAATTGAAGACTGTGCATGACTCGTGAGCTGGAGCATACGCTGGCCGCGTAGCGGCTCGTTGACGTTAGCCATGCACTTCAGCGCATGGTGAGCATGTCATCACCGGTTGTTCATCGCACGAGCAACAAGTGAATCGGTGGATGAGCACCGTTCAATCATCGCTCGTGCGACGGGATGTGATCGCTGCTGTGCCGTTGGCCAGCCGTTATTTTTTCGGTTCCCAAGCCGGCAATGTCACTCGCGTCGGTTTGTCTTTGCGCAACCCTAGTACGTAATCGGCCTGCATCAGCTTGTGAATCTCACGGGTACCTTCGTAGATCACCGCGCCCTTGCAATTGCGATAGAATCGCTCCACCGGATACTCGTTGGAGAACCCATACGCGCCATAAATTTGCACGGCGTTGCCGGCGGCTCGTTCGCTGGCTACGGTGGCCATCAGTTTGGCCAATGATGTCTCCTTGGTATTGCGCAAGCCAACATTTTTCATCCAACCGGCTTTGAGCCAGAGCAGTCGGCACGATTGATAATCGGCCTCCATCTCCGCGATCATCTCTTTGACCAACTGATAATGAGCAATTGGTTGACCGAATGTCTTGCGCTCGAGCGCGTAGCGCACGGAGGCATCACGGCAAGCCCGAATCAAGCCGGTGGCGCCGGCAGCCACCGTGTATCGCCCATTATCCAGACAAAACATGGCGATTTTGAAGCCTTCACCTTCTTCGCCGAGCAGATTCGCCTTGGGCACCCGCACATCTTGATAGGAAATCCAACCCGTGTTGCCGGCGCGCACACCGAGCTTGCCATGCAACGTGCCGGTCTTGACGCCGTCAAACCCACGCTCGACGATGAACGCCGAAATGCCACTGTGATCGCGGTTTTTCTTCTTCTCTTGATCCGTCCAGGCGAACGTGATCCACGAATCGGCCACATCGGCAAGGCTGATCCAAATTTTTTCGCCATTGAGCACGTAATCATCACCATCTTTGACAGCCGTGCTTTGAATGCCAACGGCATCGGAGCCAGCGTTAGGTTCAGTCAATGCGTAGGTGGCCAGTTTCTCTCCCTTGGCTTGCGGCACAAGATAGCGTTGCTTTTGATCTTCGTTGCCCCACGCCAGTAACGTCAGACAGTTGAGCCCAGTGTGAACCGACAGAAAGACGCGCAAGAATGTATCCACATACTCCAGTTCTTCGCAGGCCAGACCAAAAGAGATATAATCAGCGCCGGCGCCGCCATACTGCTCCGGCACGCAAATTCCTAAAATGCCCAGTTCGCCCATCTTTCGCGGAATGGAAGGGTCGAACTCCCCTTTGGCGTCCAGCTCGCGGATGCGCGGCGCAACTTCATTGGCCGCAAACTCTCGCACCATCTTCTCGACCGCCAATTGTTCTTCAGTGAATTCAAAATCAATCATGGCAGACCTCCTGATTGTTTGCCCGTTATTAGGTATTGCAAGGGAAATCCAGAGCGAGCAATTGTGGCACACGCCAGTAGAATTGACAAATCAGAGAACCGGCGCTGAAACGAGCGTGTTGTTCGCGCCTCGCGCTGGATTGTAGCGGATGACGCCCGATGGCCAAGCGCCGGCCGTCTTCCCAGGATTGGTCAGTGCTGTCGGCTCGCTCATCAAGTAACAGTTGACAGACAGCGTAGAAATCAGTACTGTCATGCGCCTGCAAAAAATCGGTTCTGAAGGAGGCCGTGCCACAGATGAAAGCCATTCGCGTGCATGAATTCGGAGGCATCGAGGCGCTTCGGCTTGAAGATATTCCCTTGCCGGAGCCGGGTCGCGGCGAGGCGCGTGTCAAGTTGCACGCGTCCGGCGTCAATTACATTGACATTTATCACCGAACTGGCCTGTATAAAAGTCCGTTGCCGTTCACGCCCGGCATGGAAGGCGCCGGTGTGGTTGATGCGCTTGGCGCTGATGTCACCGACGTGCGAGTTGGTGACCGCGTCGCTTATGCGATGTCGCAAGGGTCTTACGCCGAGTATGCAATCGTGGCTGCATGGAAACTGGTGCCGCTGCCTGAAGGGCTGGACTTTTCCACTGCGGCTGCCGCCCTCCTGCAAGGGATGACCGCTCATTACCTGACTCATAGCACTTATCCGTTAAAACCGGGTGATACTGCCTTGGTCCATGCCGCTGCTGGCGGAACAGGCCAACTTCTGGTTCAAATGGCTAAGCAGCGCGGCGCTCGCGTCGTTGGCACGGTTTCGACTGAAGAAAAAGCCGCGCTGGCCAAAGCTGCCGGCGCAGACGACGTCATTCTCTACACGCAAACCGACTTCGCCCAAGAGGTGAAACGACTCACCGAAGGGCGCGGCGTAGAGGTTGTTTATGATTCGGTCGGTCAGGCCACGTTTGATAAGAGCCTCGATTGCTTGAAACCGCGTGGCTACTTGGTCTTGTTCGGCCAATCCAGCGGCCCAGTTCCACCCTTCGATCCCGGCCTGCTCTCAGCCAAAGGCTCGTTGTTCCTCACGCGGCCGACGCTGGCTCATTACACAGCCACGCGACAAGAATTGCAGCAACGCGCCAACGACGTCTTTTCATGGGTCAGAGACGGTCGGCTAAAACTGCGTATTGAACGCACGTTTCCGCTGGCTGAGGCCGCCGAGGCGCAGCGCCAGCTTGAAGAACGCAAGACCAGCGGCAAGCTGCTACTGATCCCGTAGCAAACCGTGATTCCATTCGGCATGATCAAATAGCGAGAAGTCATTTTCGTTGGAAGAATGCAAAGCAGTAACAATCAGCGGTTCTATTCGGCATGATCAAATCAGACAAAACTTTCAGGAGGAATCGAACGTGATCCAACCAATCGCTCTTTGCGTCTGTGTGATTCTCGCGCTCGGTGTGAAAAGCGTCTTCGCTCAGAGTCAAAAGATTCAAGATAACTCTTTCCTGATCGAAGAGGCGTATAATCAAGAGAAGCGCGTCGTCCAGCACATTCAGACATTCCAATTCGATCGTGGCAACACGTGGTTATACACCTTCACACAGGAATGGCCGGTCGGCGGTCAGCGGTCGCAGTTCTCCTACACGCTTCCGTTAGCCCGTTTGGGCGACGATATTACCAAGCAAACGGGCCTGGGTGATATCGCCTTAAATTATCGCTACCAACTTGTGCTCAACGGGCCGGTGGCATTAGCGCCGCGATTTTCACTGCTGCTGCCCACCGGTGATCTAGACGACGGACTCGGCACAGACGCCGTCGGTTATCAGGTGAACATTCCGCTCAGTGTGGAGATTGGCGATAAGGTGGTCACACACTGGAACGGCGGGTTCACTGCCACGCCCAACGCCAAAGCGCCAGATAGAACCAAAGCCGATACGCTGGGCTACAACCTTGGCGGCAGCGCCATTTTTCTGGCGCGACCCAACTTCAACATCATGATGGAAGCCGCCTATTTCTCCAACGAAGCGGTCGTCGCTGCCAGTCGCAAAGAACGGGATGTGACGTTTCTGCTCAATCCCGGCATGCGATTTGCCATCAACTTCAAGTCCGGCCTTCAGATTGTGCCCGGTATTGCTGTGCCATTCGGCATTGGCCCATCACGTGGCGACCGAGGGATTTTTGTTTACCTCTCGTTAGAGCACCCGTTCTGAGTCATGACACTAAAACGCATGCGCCCAGAGCGTGTCTACCTTACCCGACCACGCTCTGAGCGCGCGGGATTAGCTGATCTGGCTTGTTCAAGAATGACAGGTTGGCTATCATTTCACGCTTTTTGTAGTGCCTATGAAGATGAAAGTGCTCTATCACGGAAATTGTTTTGATGGGTTAGCATCAGCGGCGCTCTTTTCCCGCTTCTATCGGGAAGCAGTTCATCCAGATGTCACCTTTAGCTATCAAGGGCTGATGCATCGGGCTGACAAGCTGTTTGAAGAAGAGCTGTTCGACGGTGATGAAAACGCCATCGTTGATTTCAAGTATTGCAGCTCGTCGCGATTGACATGGTGGTTTGATCACCATGAGAGCGCCTTCCTGAATGAAGCTGATGAAGCGCACTTCCGGCAGGATCGAAGCGGCAAAAAATACCTCGATCCGTCCTTTCGCTCCTGCACCAAGTTCATTGCCACGGTTACTCAGCAACGGTTTGGTTGGTCATGCCCCGAGATGGATGAGCTGGTTCGTTGGGCAGACATTATTGACGGCGCCCAGTACCCCAATGCCGGTGCTGCCGTTGAAATGAGTGAACCGGCCATGCGCGTGTTGTTGGTCGTGGAAGCCTCGCGCGATCCCGCCTTATCAGAGCGCATCATCCACGATTTTCAAACCAAATCGCTCGCTCGCATCGCGGCCGAGCCGTATGTGGCCGAACCATTCGAGTCGCTGTATGAGTGGCACTTGCAAACCATCCAGATCATCAAGCAGCACGCCCATACCCAGGATGGCGTGATTTTCTTTGATGTCAGCGAACATCCGGTTGAAGGCTACAATAAATTCATTCCCTATTACCTGTTTCCAGAGGCGCGCTATAGCGTCGGCGTCAGTCTCTCGTCAGCGCGTTCAAAGGTCTCCGTTGGGTCCAACCCATGGAGCCCGATGCCACGCACACATAACCTTGCCCAGATTTGTGAACGCTATGGCGGCGGCGGTCATGCCGCTGTCGCTGCGATTTCATTTCCGCCGGATCAACTGGCCAGAGCGCGCGCCGTCGCCAATGAAATTGCCGCTGAGCTGCGCGCTGATCACGCCGGTCAAGCCGGATTGATTCGGTGACCCGCTGGGGCCCCTGGCTGGATCAGCTCTTGGGTTCACCAGCGATCAGGTCAGAAACTCCAGCATGTATTGATTGACCAGCTCCGGCTTCTCTTGTTGAACCCAGTGTCCGCAGCCGGGAATCCATCGCAGCGTGAACGGCCCATCAATCTGCGATTGCGTCTCGGTTACTAACTCGCGTCCCAGATAGGGATCCTCTTCCCCCCAGATGACCAACGTCGGCGCGGTGATACGCGGCAGCGGCGGTGGCTGACCAATCGCGCCGAGCAGGTATTCCTCGTTGATTGAAGCGCGATAGTAGTTGATAGCCGCCGTCAACGCGCCGGGCTTGGCGATGGCTTCTACGTACTTATCAATCTCTGCCTCGTCCAGCACGCCAGCGAACGCGCGCCGCACGAACGCATAGTTGTTCATGCTCAGCAGCTTTTCCGGGACCTCGCGAAACTGGAAGAAGAACATGTACCAACTTCGCATGCTCTGCCGAGGATTTTTCAAGATGTGCTGTTGAAAGACGCCCAGGTGAGGGGCATTCAGGATAATCAGTTTCTCAACGACATCCGGGCGGTACATGGCGACGGCCCAAGCCACGCCGCCACCCCAATCGTGCCCGGCCACAACAGCTTTCTTTTCGCCCAACGCTTCAATTAACCCGGCGACATCAGCGATGAGATGGGAGATATGATAGGCCTGTACGCCTTCGGGTTTATCGGTGTCGTTGTAGCCGCGCATGTCGGGCGCGACAACGCGAAACCGGCTTGATAAGGCCACAATCTGGTGTCGCCATGAATACCAGAATTCCGGGAAACCATGAAGCAGGATGACGAGCGGCCCTTCGCCTTGTGTAACATAGTGCATCCGGATGCCATTGGTTTGCACATACTCGTGTTGCCAGGTGTTGTTCATGTATCATTCCTCCGTGACATGGAGGGCTAGCCTAGGGGAAGCCAGCGCGAGCCGTCAAGTCAATTGGAACATGACCGCAGCAGCCACACCAGAAAAATCCGGTGACAAGCCATTCCGGTTCGCGGGCTTGTTTTGTTCGCTCGTTCATGCTTGGATGGCGCGACGCTGACCGATCTTGCGCGACAAACCTTTGCGCCTCGCTGCATGATTGTTGACCACGCATGTCGGCGGTACAATCCCGTTCTGATCATTATGAGGTGAAGGAGACCGGACATGAAACTGATGCGACCTCGCGTGAGACTGTGCCTTGTCATGCTACTTTTGTGCAGCAGCGCGGCGCCTGCGCATGCCCAATCGTCGGGCAGTGTGCAAGCCGGTACGTTCGATGTGCCGGGCACAAGGGAGCCAGCCGACCGCTACGAAGTTTTTCTCAGTGAAGGACGCTTTCTTGTAGAAATCACCATTGCCCTTGATCCACGCGCAGAGGCCGACTGGGTCGAATTGCGCGACGAAGGATTTGGCGGCGACGTGCGCGCGCGAATTTACCGCGGAACGGCCAAGACTGTTGTGTTGAATACGAAATTGCTCGCAGTGCGACCCAATCAGGACCGTCGCGCCTTCGGCACGTTCCACGTCACCATTCTGCAACAAACCCGATAGGAACGCAGCCGATGACCGGCTGCGCGGACACGCTGCCGAGCGACCGGCTGACACTTCGTTGAGGGTTCAGCCGGTCACACGCGTGGCGCGTCGCTTATACCAATCATCGAGAAAAAGGCCGTGTTTGTGGAGCCAAAAAGCAGGAATCGCCCATGAGCTGACGCGCGCCACGAAGGATGAAAAGACAATTCTTTCGTGAGCTTCGTGTGTTTGGTGGGCTATTTTCAGAGGAATCGCTCATGTGCTATCGCACACCACG
>JANWZE010000026.1 GCA_025054955.1 Blastocatellia bacterium
GGCCGGATTTCGTGAATTCAAAAATTCAAAGATCAAGCGAACGTCTCAAGACAGAGCAATCAGTGTGCCATGTGGGAGCGAGTTGATCAGAGAAGTGGCAACACTTAGCTCTACCAATGGATAAATGAAATTCGCTGATGAGCGAGTAGAGACCTGTCGGAGGCATGGGTTGCGAAATATCGCAAGTTTGCAAGTCGCTCATCTCAAGGAAATGAAGCAAAATCCTTCAGCATCAGCCAGAAGCCATGGTTGCGACAGATCGCAAGCAGGTTGCGACAGATCGCAAGCAGGTTGCGACAGGCCACAATCGGGTTGCGACCGATCACAAGTTCTCGTTCCGCAAACCCGCGCTTCATTTCTTCCTGATTTCAATTCCCAGCTTTTTCATCTTGCTATGAAGTGTGGAGAGGGGAATCTTGAGCATCCGAGCGGCCTGGCTCTGATTGTAGTTGGTCATCTGTAGCGCAAGCTCAATCCGGTCTCGGATGGCGGCCTCCAGGCTTAGGTCTTTCACATCTGGCTCAGCGGCCTTCACTGGGCTTGTTCGGATCGGCTCCGGCAGGTGTTTGACATCCAGGATTTCACCAGGCACGGTGGCCACCAACCGCTGAATGAGATGTTCTAGCTCGCGCACGTTGCCCGGCCAATCGTAGGCTTGCAAGGCCTCGTAGAACGCCGTCGTGGCGCAGCCCACCGTCTCTACCTGATGGCAAACACCACAGACGCCTTCGCCCAGTAGGTCGCGTCGCATCTGTTGACAATGCTTCTGAAGAAAGTAGCCGGCCAGCAACGGGATGTCCTCACGGCGCTCGCGCAAGGGCGGCACTCGGAGCGCAAACACACTCAAGCGGTCATAGAGGTCTTCCCGAAACCGCCTTCGCGCCAACAACACAGAGAGGTCCTGGTTCGTCGCCGCGATCAGCCGCACATCCACACGAAGCGGCACATCCCGCCCGATGCGTTGCACCTCACCGTATTCAATCACCCGCAACAATGCTGCCTGAACTGTCCGAGGGGTATCAGCAATTTCGTCCAGGAAGAGCGTACCGCCTTCAGCCGCTTGGAATTTGCCTGCCCGTTTGCTGGCCGCGCCTGTGAAGGCATGCCGCTCATGTCCGAACAGTTCATCGGCCACCATGCTCTTTGGAAGCGCGGAGACGAGCACCGGCACGAATGGTTTGTCCCGCCGGTCGCTCCAAAAGTGAATCGCGCGGGCCGCAACTTCCTTGCCGCTGCCACGCGCGCCGGTGATGAGCACAGGGGCGTTAGTGCTGGCAATGAGACGGATCTGCCGCTCTAGCTCAAGAAAGGCCGAGCTGGCTCCAATCATGTCTACTTGAAGCTCACTCCGTCTCATCTCTTCTCTGAACAAGAGACGACGGATGGCCAGCACTGCGTCCGCCGCCAATGTTTCAAGCTGACACCGGTGCGCCTCACGGTAGTATCTTGGGCGGGACGACTCCACATACAGTATGCCCATGACTTGCGCCCCGTCCAGCAACGGCACCCAAAGCGATGAGCGGCTGCCGGCCAGCAAGGGAAAATGAGTCGGATCGTGGCGGTGGTCGTCACTGCTGTACCACCGGCCTGATTGTATGACCAGCTCGATGGCGCTTCGCGGATTCTGCTTCCACTTCTTTACCAGATCGGCCGGCGTATCAGCTAACGCGCCACGCAGCGCAGAAGCGACTAACTTCGGCTCCTGAGCGAAAAGCTCGAAGACGAACAGGCCACCTCCTACATCCGAGCGAGTGAGTGCCAGCGCCCGTTCCAGCAGATGACACACCAGCCGGTCTAAATTCGTCGCAGGCCGTGATGCTAGGGTCAGCAGGTGATAAAGGAAATTGGTCGGTAGTGTTGCGCTGCGGACCTCCCGCTCGCCTACTCGGTTTGAACGCGAATCAGAGCGGCGCATTGACCAACTCCTTACAATGAGGCGTCCGCGCTAATGAGTTTAGCCAGCTCGGCAGCCAAAACTTACTTTCTAAAGAAGCCAAAACTCTGCACGTGTCAACCAAAAATGATTTGCCTAGTTCTTCGTGCCCTCGGTCACTCTCTGGGGCTAGAAGATAATAGGTATAGCAAGCGTTCCAGGGCCACCCGCCGGTCCTGGGTTACCGAAGATGAGAATGAGGAACCCAATAACCAACGTCGCCAAGGCCAACGTATTCGAGCCCAATAACACGGCCAGGAGGAGTCCAACTTTGGGAAAAGCCACGGGAACCGCGCAAGCAAGAGGAATAGCAACCATGCCAATCAGCGCCAAACCCTTCTTCATAGTGACCTCCATCGAGATGTTGGGTGACATATCTAAGGCGCGCCCATTCTATGTTATTGCCTATCCCTTGTCAAGAAAATTCTAAAGTGTGCCCTGCTGCCGAATTTGCGTGCTGGCCAAGGAGCTTGGATGAGTTATCAGATTGCAGACTGACATTGCGGGCTCCTGGCAGGAGGCCGCTCAATCGCAGGCTTGACACAGGTTCGGCAGATCACTACTCTATGGCTCGGTGTTGATCAATCAGGACACGGGCGCAGGAGATCCGTCGAAAATGAATCGCTGCTTCTGTCGTCAAGCATAGTGATGGCTCACAAGAGACTCACTCCGAGGAAATAACTCATGAGTACGCCGTTGATGGCTCGCTATGAAGTGCTTGGCACCTTGGGCAAAGGTGGCATGGGCGAGGTGTTGAAAGCGCGTGATCTTCAACTGAAGCGGGTTGTGGCTATCAAGAAATTGCTGCCTAGCTCGCTCGGCGGTGAAGAGGCAAAAGCGCGATTTTTGCGGGAAGCGCGGCTGGCGGCGCAACTGAGTCACCCCAACATCGCTACCATCTACGATGTGTTCGATGCCGATGGTGAAGCTTTCATCGTGATGGAATTGGTTGAAGGAGAGACGCTGCGTGAGCTGACGGCGCGCGGCCCGCTGCCGTTGGATCGGGTGTTTGACATCGGCTTACAAATCGCTAGTGCGTTGGCAGCCGCTCACAAACAGCATGTCGTTCACCGGGACATTAAATCGGATAATATCAAGATCACTCCGGATGGACACGTGAAAATACTGGATTTTGGGCTGGCCAAGCGCGTTGAAACGATTGATCCGACCATTGAGCAAACCGTTAAGGCCGAGTCGTTGTGGGTTACGCAAGAAGGCTTCGCGGCTGGCTCGCCTGGGTACACGGCTCCTGAACAATGGCGCGGCGAACCGGTTGACGCGCGCGCTGATATTTTCTCATTCGGCGTCGTGCTCTACGAGATGATCACTGGCCAGTCGCCATTCCCCGGCAAGTCAGTCGTCGAACGGATCACTGCGACCATGCACGTTGACCCCAATCCGGTGACCCAGTATGCCTCTGTGCCGGGCCAGCTCGAACATGTCGTCAAAAAAGCGTTGGCCAAGAATCCGACCGAGCGGTATCAGTCGGTGGTTGAGATGCAACGCGACCTGGAATCACTCCGCACGCAACAGCTCATGGCGGCGACCGTCGGCCAGATGCCGGCCGATGTGTCGGCTTCAGCCGCGTTGCAAGCGCGATACGAAATACTGGGTGAGTTGGGCCAAGGTGGCATGGGCAAGGTCTACAAGGCCAAGGATCGGAAGCTTGGTCGCATCGTCGCCGTCAAAGAGCTTCGTCAAGGCGTGCTGGCCGATCAGACCTCACGCGCTCGATTTTCCCGCGAAGCAAAATTACTGGCGCAATTGAACCACCCACATGTAGCCACCATCCACGACATCATTGAAGATGGCCAGCAACTGTTCATCATCTTGGAATACATAGATGGGGAGCGGCTGCTGGACAAGGTCAAGGCCGGCCCGCTGCCTCCGGAGCAAGCTTATCAATTTGCTCTGGAAGGAGCCGAGGCGCTAGCTCACGCGCACAATCATCAGATCATTCATCGCGACATCAAAACGGCCAACATCATGCTGACGCGTGATGGTCACGTCAAGGTGCTCGATTTTGGTCTGGCCAAGCGGCTGACGCCCGAAGAGCTTTCTCAATATGCTCAGACACAGAGCATCGCCATCGGATTAACAGCAACCCGCGTGACGTTCGGCACGCCGAAATATATGTCACCGGAACAACGCATGACCGCCGACGTTGATGCACGCAGTGATTTGTTCTCATACGGCGTTGTTTTGTGCGAGATGCTGGTTGGGGAATTGTCACTCATGGGTGAAGTGGTCGCCGAATTGCTCGAGACGGACCCTGCGTTGTGGCCAGCGCCGCTGAATCGAATTCCTAAGCCGTGGCAACCAATCCTGAAAAAGTGTCTGGCTCGTGATGTTGACGCCCGCTATCAGACAGCGGCTGAGTTGATCGCTGATTTGAAGCAGCTTCGATACGTGGCTGACGAGCGTACCGAAATGGCCACCATCGCTGAACGCGCCGTTGAGTGGCCACGAGAAAGGATTGCTGCTGGACCGCCCGTCATGCCGACCTTGGTGCGCAGTGGACTGGCGCTCGTGCCGGCTTTGTTCCTGGTTCATCAAGTTGGGCAGGCATCTTCAGCCATCGCCGCGCTGTTCTACCTAGCCCTGCTAATTGCGCTGCCGGTGATGATTTTTCAATTGCCCAGGTGGCTCGCCGGCCGCTTCATGTTCATGCGCCAACTGGTTCATGAAACCAGTGCGTTGGCATTTCCACTGTTGATGGTCAATCTGGTTTTGGTTTGTCTGGCGGCGATGAGTTTCTTCGATTTCATGGGCTGGCAGAGCTGGGGCGATTGGCGATACGCCGTTCGTCATGAACCGGTGAGCCAGGACATTGTATTGGTAGCCATTGATGCGGAAACGAAGGCCTATTTCGACACGGTGTTGCAAAAACCGCTGAAAAGCGGCGCCGATCTGTGGAAATTGCGCGAGTACCATCCGATTGTGCTGCGCAAACTGGCTGCCGCGCAACCAAAGGTGATCGCCTTCGATTTGTACTTCAGCCATGTCAGCGAAGTGCCTCAGTATGATGATGCGTTTGCTGAGGCCTTGCGCGAGGTGCGGACCCAACATCAGATTCCTATAATCGTTGGACAAGATTTTGATCCACAGCAGCACGAATTCGTGCCGACCACAACGAAACTGCAAGCTGCGTTGGCCGATTCACCGGATCAGCCGTTTTGGGGTCATCCTATTGTATTATCGGATCAGACCGGTGGACCTGGCTTCGAGCAGGGCATTGTTCGTGTCGTGCCGATGCAGATCGTTCGCACGGCCAGCCTCGATGGCCATGCTGCCACGCTATGGTTTCCTTCGATCTCGCTTTTGATGATGACTGCTGGACAGTACGATATTGGCATAGAGCCGGCCGGTGGGATATTGACTGTCGCTCAGGTGCACATCCCACTTGATCGTGGTTCGCCCTACCTGAAGAATTTGCCGCCGGGGCCATACCACTATCAGTATCACAACATGCTGGTCAATTTCCCCGATGAGCCATTTCGCACTGTCTCGTATGCGAGCCTTATCAATGGCGAAATTAAGCGGGACGATTTCTTTCAGAAGTATGTGTTAATTGGCAGCGAGTTTCCCGATTTTGAGCCATACCGCTCAACACCCTTGGGGCAATGGTCGCCTTACAAAATTCACGCCAGCGCCCTCAATACGATGTTGCTGAAGCAGTATATCCGGCGGTTTGATGGCCTGGGCAAGTTGCTCGTGATGTTGGCTGCTGCTTATCTGATTTTGGCCTTTGCTATCAGATGGCCTGCGCCATCATGGAGAATCGCAGCGTTGACCGCTGGCGTTTGCGTGGTGATGTTTGCAGTCGCATTGTTCTTATTCTTGCGTGAGCGCATTTGGTTCGATGCGAGTTATCCCAACCTAGCCGCTGTGTTGACAGGGATATTGGTCTACGTGAAGCGGTGACCAAAAAAATCTTTCACTGTGATAACGCTTTTGAACCATTGCGCGTCTAATAGCGTGCAGGCTCAAATCGAGAGATGGAGATCGGGCGTATGTTGCCGAGGCTGAGCAAGAATCTTCACAAGAGCCAGGTCTGTTTATTGATTGTCATCGTGAGCATGCTAGCTACGCCGGTGTTGGCCCAGACGCAAGTTGGTCAGATTCGTCACATTGAGAAGCCGCCGACGGGCGCCAGCGAATTTGCCTCGCGCGAATTAGTCCGTAGCGTGGAAGTCTTTCGCCAGAATGGCCCGCGCGATTTTGGCTACAAGGACATGCCATTGCAGGCTGGCGATGGCATCGCCGTTCGCAGTGCTGATCCTCGCGTCTATCGGGTGATCGTCGGTTTCACGGATCCGACCCGTCAACAACTCAAGATTGGCCCCGGCCGGGGGATTGTCTATCTGGCCGGTCGAGATAGTTTTCGCGCGGAGGCTGAGCAAGGCTTTCTCGGATGGGTCAAAGGCAAAGTGCAAGCGACGACCAAATATGTTCAAGCGATTGCGCCGGGCACGGAGTATGGGTTGGTCATTGATGGCGAGCGAGCGCGCGTCTTTGTTTGGGAAGGAGAAGTGCGCGTGACTAACCTCGGCCCCAATCCACTGACCGTTGCTGTCACTGAAAAGAGAGTGACGGATGTGTTCGGTCCCAATCAACCGAGCCAACCGCGCGTGCCTAAATTTGAGGAAGTCAGAGAGCTTGTCCTTTTCGGCCTTGACTTAGACCCGGTCATCCGCGCCACGGTCACCGACGAACGACTGCGCCAACGGTTACATGAAGACCTGATCCGCGCTCTTTTTGAAAGCCGCGTCCAACGGAGCGCCGTCGCACCGCAGATCAATCTGGCCAATGCGTATCTGTTTTTAGGAAAGACGCAAGATGCTTTGAGTATGTTTGATGAAGCCGAGCGGATTTCGCCTCGACCGGCAGCCATATTTAACGGTCGCGGCGTCGCGTTGACACAGCTCGGCCAATATGCGCAGGCGGCCGATGCGTTCAATCAAGCGTTGAGCCGCGACCGTGACTCAATCTACTACAATAATCGCGGCAATCTTCTGCTCATACAGGGCAGTGAGAAAATCGAGCAGGCCCTGTCTGACTACGACCAAGCCATTCGACGGGATCGAACCAACGCCGCGCCACTGAACGGCCGCGCAGTAGCGTTTTTCCAGCGAAACGAATTCCTGGCAGCGGAAGCCAATCTGAACCAATCATTGCGATTGCGCGACCGCGCTGTTGCTCGCAGTAATTTGGGGAATCTTTGGTTGATGCAAAACAGACTCGCGGCGGCGGAGGCTGAATATGCCAGGGCATTGCAGTTCGATCCCCAGGATGCCACCGCATTGCATAATCGCGGAGTCTGCCGGTTGAAGCAACAGCAGTTTGAACAAGCCCGCGATGATTTCGCCGCTGCGATTGAAGCTGATCCACGACAGGCAGCCCCACGCATCGGCTTGGGACTAGCTTACGTTGGCTTGAATCGGATAGATGAGGCTGTGACGGCGTTCATCAGCGCTCTGCAACCCGATTATACCAATCGAACAGCATACAGAAATCTGGCTTACTTGTTCATCAGCCGAGAGCAGGCGCGCAACCTCATTCAACAACGCTTACAACAAACGGCCGACATCGAACCTGCTGCGCAGGCGCCGCTGAACCAATTTATTCGATTTTTAGAAACGTTGCCGTCCGTGCCTCGCGCAGACTTTGACCGCGCATTTGACCGATTTCAATTAGCCGCCCGGTGAAGTTCGTTCAAGGAGAATTCAAATTATGAACAGAGGGGTTCGGCTTAGAATCATGACACGATCATGGCTAGCTATCATGGTGAGTGTGACACTATGCTTGCCATTACTGCCAACGAGCCGAGCAGGTCAACTGCCGCTGCTCGTGCTGGCGATCACGCCGGCCAATAATGCCACAGGCGTTTCGACGCGAACGACGATAGTGGCCACTTTTTCACAAACCCTGATTGCAGAGACTGTCAACCGAGAGACCTTTCTGCTGATTCAGCCTACCGGCCAACCCGTGGCAGGTATTGTCACCGCCACTGGTCCGCTTGCTGTTTTTGCGCCGCTTCAAGAATTGTCACCCAATACGTCCTACCGTGTGCTCATTCGAGGTGGTCCGAATGGTGTGGCCGGAGGTCTTTTCGGATTCCCGTCGTTTTTGGTTCAGGATTTCACCAGCCGTTTTACCACCGGCTCCGGGGGCGCAGGCGATGGCACGGAGGTTACACCTGAGCAAGGCGGCACAGTCACAGACCCGCGTCGTGGGTCTGCCATTATTATCCCACCGAATACGCTGCGGGTGACGGCTCGCGTGCGTGTGCTTACGCTCGATACGCTTGATCAGCAGATCAACAACGATTGTGGCGTGCCAATTCGACCAGGCGAAGAGCTACCGGGGGTTCCCGGCTTTGAGCGTGTGACTGAGGTGGTGCGCTACGAGGCGGACCCTTGCGGCGTGGTTGCTTTTGCGCCGGGAGGCCGTTTGTTATTGCCGTTGATCCAGCAGAAATTTCCTATAGGTTTACCGATTCGCTCAACAGCCCCATTTCGCCTCTTCGAGTTATCCCGCCGCGGCGGCCGATTGCAGTTCCTCGACACAGGCATTGCGGCTAAGCTCACCTCGGAAGGCGGGACAAATCGCACGCGCGGCAATTTCGTTACCACGCCGGATATTCAGATTTTCGGTACCTTTGCTGCCTTCCGGCAAATATCTCAGAAGAAACATTCGGGCAGCGATGCGGACGACTTCGCGGTGGCCGAGGCGACATCCGCCGTTGAGCAGAACAATCCGGTTCGGCTCTACTTTCCCGTCATCAGCCAGGGCAGCGGGCGCGCCACGCGAATTTCTATCGCCAATCCCGATACAAGCGCCAACGTGGACATCCTGTTCAGGGCTTACCGCGATAACGGAACGCTAGCCGGCACGCAACTGCGCACGGTCAATGCCAATCGTCAAGCCTCATTCTTGGTGTCTGATCTATTTCCGACATTGACGAGCGGAGCCATCATCGCCGAGCGTCAAGCTGGCGGCGCCCTGACGGGCTTTTACGAAATCGCCGATAGCTTCACGGCGCCAAATCGGCTGAGCGGCGCTGAAGCCGCCACACAGCTTCAAACCACGTTGCTCTTTCCGGTGGTCAAGTCGTTGAATCAGGTATTCACGGAAGTGCATGTGTTCAACCCACATGGGATGCCGGTCAATATCACGCTCTCAGGGTTCACTGCCGCAGGAACACGTGTGCCGGCAACCAACGCCATCGGTCAACCGCTGACGACAATTTCTTTGTCGCCGTTTGAGAAGTTAATTGTTTACAACGATGGCTCGACAACAAAAGCCAACGTGCGTCTCGATTTTACCAATCTTGACGGTGGTTATGTGTTCGTTCAATCGGTTGATGCTGTTGCGATCACCGGTGGAGAACTGTTTGGCGAGATGATGAGCGGGCAGATGAGCCTGGCGTTGCTTAACAGTTTACCGTTCCCGCGTGGGTGTTTACCTTCGAGCACCGACCCATGCGCTTGTCAAGTTGGCAACCCCGCCACGTCACCCGTGCCCAGTGCGCTTCATCAGCACACGATGTATGCTCCGTATTTCGAGAATGACCCGGCCAGCTCGATCATCTATTTAGTCAATGTCAGCGAGCATCCGGCTGAGCTGGGCTTTCGCGTGTACGGCGAGGATGGACAATTCCGGGCCAGTTTCCCGCCGACCGGTTTTTTGACGATTGCGCCTCATCAGGTGTTTCAGGCTGACCCAATGACCCTTTTCGGGTTTAATCCAAGCCCCGGTTATGTGCGTGTTGAGGATCAGAACTCAGCATTTGTCGGTGGATTGATCAATCGCAACACGTCAACCGGCCGATTTGCCACGATCATTCCGCTGATTCCTGACGATCCGCAGATTACGCAAATTCCTACCAGCACGTACTTCTCGCGCGTGCAGATTGATCCAGCTTCGGCAAATCCACGTCAGACGACAGGTATGCTGGTGATGAATCCGACGCTGAATTCGCTTCAGTTTCGCATCCGGATTACGACGCCTACCGGTCAGCTCCGGCAATCATCGGTTCTGACCGCGCCGGCGCTTGGAGCGTATACGTTGACGCGGCTGTCGCTAGCCACGCTGTTTTCCGGGTTAACCCTGAATGGCGGATACGCCAATGTGCTCGTGACGACGGTGCCCGGACCGGGGCAGGGCGGCCGGGTCATTCCCGTAGCCACGTATCGCACCAGCCAGCTCGTTTCGACGGTGCAACAACAGAATCAGCAGCCGTGATCGCTCATCGTCGGCTGTGATCATCACGGAGGGAAACAATGCAGATACGGTGGAGGTGGTGGATGCGTTACGTGTGGTTGCTCATGATCTGTGCTGTGCCTGCTGCGGCGCAGGTTCCGATTACCGGTCGAGTAGTGGGAACGATTGAGAACGAAGCTGGGGTTGCGCTGGCTGATGTCCGCGTCACGCTGGCCTATCAAGGGGCAGCGCCATCCACAGGCGCAGTGATGCCGCAAGCTCGAACGGTCAACTCCGATAGCAATGGTGTGTTTGTCATTGATCAGGTTGATCCGGGTCTCTATCGGTTGACTGTTCAGGCCGCATTTTTCGAGCCAGTGACGACGACGATTGAAGTCCTGACGGCTAACTCCAAAATCCTCAAGATTGTGCTCGGTCGGCGCAGTCGCGTGGCTTTTTCAACCGATGTCGCTGTGGAAGATGGCTTCCGTGTCCCTGTGATTTCAACCGTTGAATTTCAGCTTGGCACTGATGTGAAAGAGCCGGTGGTCAATACGCGTGAAGGGCAACTTGGCGGGTCGTTCGAGCCGCAGCGCATCACTGCATTGCCGCTCGACGGGCGAAATTACCTTGATCTGCTCAAGCTTCAGCCAGGCGTGTTCGATGAAAACGGCGGAGAAGGATTCGCTTCGTTCAACGGCGGACGCGGCACAGCGCAAAACTTCACGCTCGACGGCACAGAGAATACCGATGCTGATGTGGCGCTCCCTTCGCTGTTTGAAGATGGGGCAGTTTCGCTTGATGCCATTCAAGAATTTCGCGTCATCACCAGCAACGCGAATGCTGAGTATGGACGCAATTCAGGCGGACAAGTCAGCTTGTTCGTCAAGCGCGGCGGCAACGAGTTTCACGGGCTACTCTACCACTACTTCATGCACGATAAGCTGAATGCGCGAAATTTTTTCGATCTCGATCCGCAGTTCATCAAGCGTGGATTAAAGCCGCCCGCGCTGCGCCATCAATTTGGCGCTAATGGCGGCGGGCCGCTGGTGAAAGATCGTCAGTTCTTTTTCACGAGCTATGAGGGCTTTCGTAATCGCGAAGGATTGCCGCGCCATCCGCGCGTGCCAACCGTTGGGGAAGTAGACGGCGTGAACCTGTTTCGCAATCAACTGGAAGCGCAATTCCGCTTTGTCGAAAACCTTGAACCTAGTGGCCTGCCGCCTTCGAGCTTTCCTAGTCCGCTGCTCACCGCTCTGTTCAAGTTCGGTTATCCGGCCCCGACGCGGCCGCTGATCACGCCAAGCGGAGAGCCGGATTCAGTCGTCGGCATTTTCGACACGACGGTTCCGTTCCAGAACGACACGGACAGTTTCATCGTGCGAACCGATCATCAACTGACAGCCAGCAATCGCATGCACGTGCGCTACGGGCTGAGCAATGGCGATGAAAGTATTGTCGGCAACGGTCTGCCTGGCAGCGGCGCTGGCAAGGACTTTCGCACGCAGAACGTCTCGATTGTCAATACCCATCTGATCGGGGCCAATCAGGTGAATGAATTTCGCTTCGGTTTCAGTCGCAATCGCGTTGATTTCCCGACCGCACAAACGCCGATGGCAATTCAGAGGCTGGCAGGCATGACACTGGCTGAAGCGCTTGATTGCGGCGCTGAAGCCTTCAGCGTTGAATGTCAGCAGAGTCGGCGAACCTTCGCTCAGTTGTATCCGTCCATTCGTTTCGGCGCTGATAACAGCACCAGCCAAGGGTTTCCTTACTTCATTTTTCCGAGCGGCACGTTTGCTAATTTCGGCGTTGACGCCGGTCTGTTTCCACAAGGCCGAGCGCGCAACACATTCCAGTTTGGCGACACCTATTCGGCTGTGGTTGGACGTCACACGATTCGCGCGGGCATGGATATTCGCCGGTTGCAGCAAAATTCTATTTCTGGATTCCACCTGCGACCGTCGTTCATTCTTGTAGATATTCCTGACCGCGCTGCTGGCAGTATTCCTGGCATCAGTTCAGATCAAATCTTCGGCGGCCAGCAAAACTATTTCTTCACGCGCGAATGCGGCGCCGGCGATATGAGAGCGTGCGCGGCTTCAGATCGCAATGGCGACGGCATCCCTGACGGCCCGATCATCCGCGGCTTGCGCAGCACCGAATATGGGTTGTTCATTCAAGACAATGTGAAGTTGACGCGCCGACTGACCTTGGATGCTGGTTTACGGTATGAAATTTTTGGACGAGAAGGTGAAGCTGATAGCTTCTTGTCGCGGGCTACGAACGCGCAGTTTTTACCGAATGGGACTTTGTCACCGAATTTCTCGGTACAACAATTTGGATCAGGCATCGGTCGCACGGTGCGCGACGCCGACTTGAACAATTTCGGGCCGCGACTGGGCTTGGCCTGGGACCCATTCGGTGACGGGAAAATGGCTGTGCGGGCCAGCTACGGCATCTACTATGACCACATTCAGGGGACAACGATATTCCCCAGTCAATTGAATCCGCCGGGTGTGCTAGGCTTCTCGATTCCCAATGACATCATCTTGGCGAATGAGTCTCGTGTGTTTGGTCGCGTTGGCCTTGTGCCGGTGAGATTGGCGCCGGGCGCGTTGCTGCAAACCGATCTGGGCGGCAACGTCGCGATCGGGCCAAATGGCCAACCAGGGCGGTATCCGTTGCCCTTGCACGTGATTGATCCGGCCACTCGCGACCCCTATACGCAACGTTGGAATCTGACCATCCAACGCGAGCTCGATCAGGATACCTTGATTGAGCTGAGCTACGTCGGCTCGAAAGGAACTCGCTTGCTGCGCGTGCGCACGCCGAACCTGGGGCCGTTCATCATTGATCAACCAGCGTTGGGTCAAATTTTCTTTGGCGATTTTCGCTCATTTCGCCGACCGAATACGCAGTTTGGCTCGGTGACTTGGCAGGAATCTTCGGCCAACTCGATCTATCACGCTTTTCAATTGCACGCACAGCGACGATTCAGTCGCGGCATCTCGTTTCAAGTTAGTTACACGATCGGCAAATCGCTGGATGACGCCTCCAGCAACGTGGCCGATGCCGGTCGTGGCGGCAGCATATTCCCGCAGAATTCGTTTGATCTTTCTTCAGAACGGGGTCGTTCGGCCTTTGACGTGCGGCAGCGGCTGGTCTTCAACTATGTCGTTGACTTGCCGCTGGGGCCGGGCCGGACGTTTCTGAGCAATGTGAATGGAGTTGGTGGCCGTCTGCTGGAAGGCTGGTCGGTCAGCGGCATCACGGTTATCCAGACCGGCTTCCCCTTGACGTTGCTGGCCGGTTATGACGTCAATGGCGATGGCGTATTGAATGATCGTCCTTTTTTAGTCCCGGGTCGTTCGTTGAATGACTTGCTTGTGCCCGGTGGCGGGAAGAACGGGAACACACGCTTTTTCCGCGACCCGACCGGCGGCGATAATCAGTTCTGTGATTTCAATGGAACGCCCACGACGAGCTCATTTCCTTGTCAACGGAGTCGCAACATCGTCACGCCGGGACGACAGCGATATTTCTTCGATCCAACCGCGCCAACCTACTTCGATCAACGGCCCAATCTGCTCCGCCCGTTTGATCCGAACCTGTTATTGGGACGTGGCCTGTTGACCGGCCCGGGTCGCATCAAATTCGATCTGGCAGTGCGCAAGGTCACAAGCTTGAGCCGTCTGCGCGAAGGCATGAACATCGAACTGCGAGCTGAGTTCTTCAATCTGTTCAATCACACGAATTTTGCTGATCCCGAAGTGAATATTCTCTCGCCACAGTTCGGTGAGCTGACAGCTACCTCGACATCTTCACGGCTGATTCAACTGGCGCTGCGCCTGGCGTTTTAGAGTAGTTTTCAATTGCCTTTAGCCCAGGGCCTCGCATCTTGCGGCTAAAGGTGAAGCGTATGCTCCCAGGATAAACTCATTCACAAGCCGCTCTAGTAGCAATGCAACTGCAATTCGCTATAGTGAACCACGAAGAGATACAAGGGGCAGGAGGAATCCGAAACCCGAGGCCCTCTTCGAGGGAAATCAGCCCTCTTCGAGGGAAATCCCAAACCCTAAATCCGAAATCCGAAACAAATTCCAATGACCAAACTCCAAAAAATCCGAAGCACTAAATCCGAAGCCCAAAGCCCGCGGAGCGGGAAATCCCAAGCCCCTGCGGGGAAATCCCAAGCACGAAATCCGAAATCCGAAACAAATTCCAATGACCAAACTCTCAAATGTGATAAAGGGAGTGGGGCAGTGTTTGGAAGATTGGGATTTTGAACGTTTCAACTTGTTTCGGATTTCGAGCTTCGGATTTCGCATTTCCCTCGAAGAGGGCTTCGGATTTCCCTCGAAGAGGGCTGGATTTCCCTCGAAGAGGGCTTCGGATTTCGAGCTTCGGATTTCGGATTTCCCTCGAAGAGGGCTTCGGATTTCCCTCGAAGAGCTTCGGATTTCGAGCTTCGGATTTCGGATCTCTCCCGAAGACGGTTTAGGGTTTTGGATTTTGAATTTGTTTCGGATTTCGTGCTTGGGATTTGGGATTTCCCTCGAAGAGGGCCGGATTTCCCTCGAAGAGGGTTTGGTATCAGATTTTCAAAACAAAAAGGGAGCGGCACTGGGCCGCTCCCCCTGTAATGCGCCGTTCGTCCTGGCAGGCTCATGCAGGACGAGCGACGCCGGCAGTCGTTCGGTTATGGGTCTACAATGATGGATTGATAGTGGGCCAATCCGTTATCACCTTCAGAACTTTCGGTCACGATGCCCGTGCGATCCATGAAGACACCAATGAAGTAAGTGCCTGGCGTGACATCGGCGGGGATCGTCAGCGTGCGCGTGAACGAGCCAAAGCCGCCAGCATTCGCAAAAGCGCCGGTGTTGAATCCAAGCAATCGGTCGCCGGTTGAGATGATGTTGTTGCTGCTCAGGTAGAATCCGATCTCGAAGTTACCGGAATTGAGATTGCCTCTATTGCCAAAGCTGTATTCCAACGTCACACTCTGACCACGACGAATCCGCGTGGGCAGGGCATTGACACGAACTGCCGCGGTGGATTCACTGTCGGTTCGCTTGACCCAGTTACTCGCATACAGATTGCGCTCACTGCCACTGCCAGGATAGAGGAACCGGACGCCAGCGCGATCATCGGCATGAAAGCCTTCAACAGCGGCGCCATACGAATAGATCGAATTCATGGTGGCGACAACGCTTCGATCTTCATGTCGAAGGCCCAGCGCGTGACCGAACTCATGACGGGCGACACCGCGGAAGCTGAAATTTGAATAAGGCGGCGCGGCATCGGCATCTAAGCCGGGCACGTATGGCTGATCCACGTTGAACCACACATCTTTATCGCGAATCTCATCACCAGAGGCGGTATGGAATGTTACAGCCAGAATGCTGCTGCTATCGAAGCTCGATCCATTCATGAAGACGACAGAGTTGATGCCGTTATTATGATCGTGATGATTGGTCGAACGAGTGCGCACGTAGAAGCGGAACGCGGAGCCTGTCACCGCATTCCAATCGCTCATCGCATATTGCGCGTTAAGATTCCAGGTACTGCCTTCGGGGAAGCTGACCGGATGCAGATCGAAGGTCATTCGCGCATCTTCCCACA
This sequence comes from Blastocatellia bacterium, assembly GCA_025054955.1. Lineage (NCBI taxonomy): Bacteria > Pseudomonadati > Acidobacteriota > Blastocatellia > Blastocatellia bacterium. The sequence continues at coordinate 15,767 of JANWZE010000026.1, forward strand.
CCACTTTGTTGCCACCAGAGGTTCGGTATGAGTAAGGAAATGCCACGCTGGCGCCGCAGCCAATAATGAGGCATAGCCCGATCAGCTTTTGCAGGCTGGAGCGGCGATTGCGGCTTCGTGAGCGTGAACGGAAGAAGAGGAGCGCGCCAAGGCTGAGTGGCAGACCAGCCATCAAGCTCAACGGGCTGCTGCCGGAGGATGATGAAGGTCGCGTGGCGCTCAGCTCGCCATCAGGCGGCGCAGCCGGCTTCTCGGTGCCTTGTCGGGGCGCAGTCGTGGGAGAGACATTCTTTTGCTCTTGCTGCAATTTGATAGGAGTGCGCTTGATCTCTTCAGCAAGCTGCCGGACGTTGACCAGGAACTCCATCGCGGTCATGGCCTGTCGCAGTCCACGTCGAGGATTGGTTTTGACAGGTTGACTGACTTGCCCTGTTTCAGTGATGCCGCCAAAGGCACTGCCATCGGCCTTTAACTGGACAGCCTCTTCAGCTTTGAGCAGCTCACCATTGCGAATTCCTAAAATAGGCCGACCGGCGGCATCCAGGATCGTCTCACGGCCTTGATCATCTATCTCGATGCGGAAGTATCCCTGCGACCAGCCGACTAACGGGCAGATGGCCTGACCGTTGCCATGAGCGAAGAGCAAGACCTGCTGGTCTCGTTCAAACATTGGCACTTCGCCGACCTCAATCGTGGTATCGCCGACGGTGCCACCTTCAAACCGCAACTCAACGGTGCTACCGACTTGACCTTTGAGCGCCTCACTCAGCGCGAACGTCACGAATGTATAAGTGGTGGTATGATCGGGTGACCATTCGCTGCGAATATCAATGACGCGACCGGTGAAGATCATCTCCGCTTCATTGGTCAGTTCATTCAGGTTTTTGGGAATGAGCGTCGTCGCCCACGTCATGGTGGCGCTGGCGCTCACGATCAATGTGAGGATCAGTGCGTATCGTAGTAGTGTGTGCATCGTTTTATCTCCTTTGGTGTGATGTGTGTTGCTCATAACTCAGAGCGAGCTGTTGTGCAACCGCTGTGCCATCAGTAGAAGAGGTCTCAGAGATGGTGCAGGCCTATTGGTCAGAGCTTGTCACGACAATGCGTTACGCTTCGTCAGCCGCATCCACCAAGATGATCGCTCTCCATTGCGCTTGAGATAGACCGGCCCGCTCAAGGTTGACATCGGAATCTGCTTTCAGTCGGTAAATTGCGCACGCATCGCCAGTTGATCGAACGTGGTAACGAAATTAACGTTTTGTGAACGTCGTTGACAGGCGGGTGATCTCGTGGTAGGCTGGCGGCAAACTTGCAGCATCCACCCATCGTCATCATGGGGAATGGATGGTTCGTAATTGGACGTGAAGGAGGCGCAATGTCACAATCAACCAAAGCCACACAGATCAACGTCATGACTCCGGCAGAAGACAAGCTGCTGGCCATTTTGAATATATGTCAAAAGATGAATTCAGAGCGCGATTTGCCGGCTCTTTTTAACTTGATTGCCCGTGAGGCGGCGCGATTACTTGAGGCCGACCGAGCGAGCATCTTCCTATTGGATAAAGAGCGAAGTGAATTGTGGTCCATCGTGGCGCTTGAGAGTGATCCCATTCGGTTTGACGCGCGACTCGGTATTGCCGGCGCAGTGGCGTTGACTGGCCGGGCAGTCAATGTGCCGGATGTAAGTCGAGACCCACGCTTCAATCCGGGCATTGATGCGCGGACGCGCTACCGCACAAAGAGTGTTCTAGCCGTTCCGCTGCGGAATCATGAAGGCGAGGTGATTGGAACCTTCGAGGTGCTCAACAAAAAGACAAGCGAAATGTTTACTCAAGCCGACGAAGACCTACTCAACGCATTAGCTGCTCATGCAGCGATTGCGCTGGAGACGGCTCAACTGTTGGGTGAACTGAAACAGCATCGCGATCAGTTGCTCGAAGAAAATACGCAATTATGGCGCGAAGTTGAAGGCCGTTTCTCGGCTCACAACATCCTTGGCACAAGTGAAAAGATTCAGCACATCGTCCGACTTATCGAACAAATCAGCGACACGACAGTCAACGTGCTCATCACCGGCGAGAGCGGCACGGGGAAAGAGATGGTGGCCAAAGCGATTCATTACAACAGCCCACGTGCGCGACAGCCGTTCGTGGCGTTGAATTGCGCTGCCTTGCCGGAGAACCTTGTCGAGAGTGAACTCTTTGGCATTGAAAAAGGCGTCGCGACGGGCGTAGATCGCCGGATCGGCAAGTTTGAAGAAGCTGACGGGGGCACGTTGTTTCTGGATGAAATCGGCGATCTGAGCCTGAGCGCGCAGGCGAAAATTCTGCGCGTGCTCCAAGAAAAAGTCGTTGAGCGTGTCGGCGGTCGAAAGCTCATTCCGGTTGATGCTCGCGTGTTGGCTGCGACCAATAAAGACTTGGAAGCGGAAATCAAGAAAGGAACGTTTCGTGAAGACCTCTACTATCGGTTAAAGGTCATTCATATTCAAACGCCGCCATTGCGAGAGATTCCACAAGATATACCACTCTTGGCCAACTATTTTTTGAATAAGTACTGCCAGGAGATGAACCGCGAGCCGAAGCGATTATCGGCTGGGGCGCTCCGCTGCCTGACCGGATACGCCTGGCCAGGCAATGTGCGACAGCTCGAAAATGAAATGAAGCGCCTGGCTGTTTTTGTGCGGCGCACGATTGTAACCGAAGAAGATTTGTCAGACGCAATCCGCAGCCCCGGACCTGCCAAGTTGCTGGCCGGCATTCAATCGGGCCGCTCGCTCAAGGAGGTTGTTGAGGAGATTGAGAAGCGGATGATCCTGGAGGCGCTGGACAATTGCCGATGGAATCAATTGCAAGCGGCCAAGGTCTTGGGTCTGAGTCGGCAGGGCCTGATCAAAAAGATGAAGCGGTATGGGATCAAAAATGGATGACGTTGACGTTGATTGACCTGTGCGTCTACACTTGTGCCGTCTTTACCGATCACCAGCGCACCTGAGGGTGCGTCAGGATATTCCAAAGCAGCCCGGTGCTCAAAACAGGAGTGGCGATGATGAGACGTTGGTTGGTTTTCACGTGTTTGTTGGTATTGCTTTGCGTTGGCGTTGAACGGCATCGGTTAGCAGTAGCGCAACAGTTCTCCTCTGCGCAGAATCTTTCCAATACCCCTTCGCCTTCAACAGAACCCGGTATTGCCATAGCGCGCGCGACAGGCAATATCCATGTTGTCTGGGCTGATGCCGGGCGCATCTTGTTGCGTCGGACGACGGGTGACAATACCAACTTCGGCGCTGCCGTCACTGTAGCCGTCGGTTTTTCCAGCACAGCAGAGCCGGATGTGGCAGTTGACCAAACTGGCAACAACATCTATGTGGCATTTGCTGCAACTTTGCCCGGCGGAGGCGGACAAGTCGCCAGAATATATTTCTGTCGTTCAACCAACGCCGGCGCTAACTTTTCGCAACCGGTGGTTCTTTCCACAGGTACACAAGCCACAGCTCCTGCTCTTGCTACCGACATGGCTGGCCGGAATGTCTATGTTGTTTGGTCTGAGGTGAACCCCGATGGTCGGCCTGTTATTTCACTTCGACGTTCGAGCGACGGTGGCGTGTCTTTTGGTCCTTCGCTCACCTTATCGGCTCCTGCTGATACGAGGCCTTCTCAGCCCGATGTTGCCGTTGATCAAACGACCGGCGTATACGTCGTGTGGCATTCGCAGGTAGATTCACAGACGACTCCATTCCGCATTCGGTTTGTCCGTTCAACGAATCAGGCCGCGACATTCTCCGCGCCGACAACTATCTCAACCACTCCAGGGCCATCTACGGAACCAGCCATAGCGGTTGATGAACTGGGCTTGTTTAGCATCGTCTGGGCTGAGAACGGCGGCCCGCTGCCCGGCATTTTGCATGCTCGGTCTACGTTGCAAGGAACGCTTTCGGTAACGCGTGCAATTGCGCCGACATCGCCGGGCGAGGCCGCTTCACATCCCAACGTTGCGATTGACAGTAGTGGCGCAATCAATGTCGTTGGCGCGTTGGCTATCTCTGGTATCACAGCACTGCCTGCCGAAGTCTACTTCGCTCGCTCGACGAACAACGGGGCCAGCTTTTCCTCAGCCGTCAACCTGTCTCAGACAGCAGGTAATTCAATTCTTCCGGTCATCGCCGCGCAAACCACGGGCAATCTGGCCATCGCCTGGGATGATAATTCAACGGCCAATCGTGAAATTTTATTCGTTCGTGGCGTGCTGGCGCCGGCGGCTGTCCCGGATATTGATGTTGCCCCCACGAGCCTGAATTTCGGCAACGTCAATCTTGGGCAGAGCCGTGACCAGTCATTCACCATCAGGAACGTGGGCAACGCTGCGCTGCTCATTGACGCGCTCAGCATCAACAATCCGCAGTTCACGCTCGTTTCCCCCAGCGGAGTCGCAGGAACCGAGCTGGCGATTGATGATGGTAGCGCGGAATCACTCATCGGATTGAATCAGGCTGGCACGATCTATTGCATCAATCGGCTGCGACCATCGAGCTATCCGGCGACGCTCTCGCATGTAAGAATTTTCTTTGCCGGTGGTCGGTCGAATTTGTCACTGGGAGCGGCTCTGGCGGTGCTGGTTGGCGTCAATCCTGATGGCGATGAGAATATCAACGGGACGAACTTTCAGGCGACCAACGCCAGTGTGCAACTACTCGATGGTTTCAACACCTATGATGTCCCTGATGTCACCATCAGCGAAGGCGATTTTGTCGTCGGTTTTCGCATGACGATTCCCAACACGGTCTTCCCCGGCGCGTTGGATACGACGCCGCCATCAAATCGTCGCTCCTATTTTTCTTCCGATGGAACAACATTCGCCCTAACGCCGAATGTGGGCATTGACGGAGATTGGTTAATTCGTGGGCGACTCGCCGGCGGGCTCACGATTGCGCCCAACGGAGAGCAACTGGTGACAGTTCGGTTTGCGCCGACGGCTGTGGGCACACAATCGGGCTTGTTGAGCATCACGAGTAACGACCCGGATGAATCGTCAGTGAACGTCAGTCTCACGGGCGTTGGCGTGCAAGCGCCGACCGGCATATTGAATGTATCGCCGACGACGTTGACATTCAACACAACGGTCGGACAAACAACGCCGCCAACAATGAGCTTCACCGTCAGTAATCAAGGCACTGCGGCATTCAGTTACAGCATCAGCAATAACAATCCGGCGTTGGTGAGCGTTTCTCCAGAATCAGGCACGCTGGCCGGTGGTCAGTCGAATGTGATCACTGTCGTTGTGACACCTCCCACGCAACCGGGAACCCGGCAGGCAATACTGACAGTCACAGCCCCCGGCGCGCAAAACGGCGTCCAATCGGTGACTGTGACAGTCAATACCACGGCGCCGGCGCTGCCTGATTTCGTCGTGAGCCAACTCACGATTTCGCCGACCAGCGTGCAAGCAGGCGGCCAGGTGCTGATGAACGTCTCCATTCTCAATCAAGGCACCGGTTCAGCGGGCGCCGCCACTCATGAGGTTCGCTTGTCCAGCGATGCCGTGATTACATCAGCAGATCAATTGCTCCTGGTGATTACGTCCAATCCGCTGAGTCCCGGCGCAGCAGCGACCTTCACGCAACTGCCGGTCACGATTCCCGCCGGGACGGCGCCCGGCCCGATGTTCCTTGGCGTCATCGCTGATGCTGCGAATGCGGTGGCTGAATCAAATGAAACGAACAATATCGCTACCGTTGCGCTGACCATCACCTCACCGCAACAGGCTTTCAATGTGGTCAACATATTCCCAGCAGATCGCGCGCAGAATGTGCCGCAGGAGACGCGCATTCAGGTTGATTTTTCTGCGCCGCTTGTGGCCAGCTCAGTGACGCCGCAATCGCTCACGCTGACGACCCTGGCCGGTCAGCCGATTCCTGGAACCGTGGCAGCCGTTGGCAACCGAGCGTTTTTCTTCCCGAGCGAACGGTTGCCGGCGCAAACAACTTTTCAAATCAGGCTCGCCGCCAGCATTCAAGGAAGAGTAGAGGAAACCATCGTCAGGTTGGGAAGGGACTTGCTTAGTACCTTCACCACCGAGCCAGCCGTTGCTCGCGGCCAACCGCCTACAGATAGCGGCCAACCTGTCCGGTTCGACGTCGGCGGTGTGGTCACCGACGATGCACAAACCGGCGCGATGGTGCGCATACCGGAATACACGTTGAAAACGGATGTGCGGGTGAACATCGTTGTGCTGGATTCTGACCAACGATTGCCGCTGATCAATAATCAATGCGATGTGCCGATTGATGCCTCCACGCGAGTGCGGCCGGTCGCCGGATTTGTGCGTGTTTCGGAGTTGGTTCGCTTTGAAGCGCAGCCATGTGACGCGGTGGCGTTCAGTCCTGCGATGGATATGACGATTCCGTTGCGCTCGGCATTTCGCGGCGCCTTCGTTGTCGGAACCCGATTACCATTGTTCCAACTGGCTCAAACGGACGATGGACTCGCCTTTTTGGATACCGGTATAGAAGCTGAAGTGACACTGCCAGGAACATTATTCTTTGGTGATTTCGCCATCGCGTCGGGCGTTGAAGTGTTTGGGACGTTTGCTTTGTTTGCTCCGATTAGCCAAGCCTCGGGCCGCCTCCGCATGCCGCTCGTTCCCTCGTGGTACGAAGTGGCTGCCTATGAAGAAGTGGCTAACTCGCCCACGTCGGTGGCGCAATCATCCCAACAGCCGCACACGCTCTACTTCCCAGCAGTGTTCGGTCAGCCGTCGGTGCGGGATACGCAATTGTCGTTCGTCAATCTGGCTCAGAACGAGGCACGAACGGTTCGGTTATTCGCGTATAACAACGATGGTAGCCCACACGGCTTGCAACAGACAATTTTGTTGCCGGCCGGTCGGCGAGCCGCAGTGCTCGTATCAAATCTCTTTCCAGGGTTACAAGGTTCGATTGTCGCGCGCGCCGACGGGCCGGTCAGCGGCTTGTACGAAACTGCGAATGACTTCATTGACGTCCCGCAGGTCCTTACCGGCGTCCAGGCCATTACTTCGCCACAACCAGCGATTGTGTTTCCCAACCTGCGAACACAAGGCGGGGCCTTCACAGAAATTCACATTTTCAATCCCAATGAGGCAGATGTTCAACTGCGAATCACTGCCTTCAGCGCCACCGGTGGCGAAGTGCTCGGTCATACCCTCTTGCTCAGACCACAAGAAAAACTGGTCCGCTCCAGCATAGGAACATCATCGGGAGAACCTTCGCTGGTAATACCATTTGATCAGCTCGACGGCGGTTCGCTCATTGTCGAATCGCTCGGCGGAGGTGATATTGTCGGTGTGCAGTTGTATGGAGAAACGATGCGAAACCTCGCCGCGTTAAATGCTGTCGGTCTGCCTGCCGGATGTCGGGCGACAGGCACGGGAAGCTGCCAGTTTGATCCGTTAGTGCCACCGGCGGCGCGGCAGCATAGCCTCTTTGCCCTCTACGTTGATTCGGCCAACAATACCGATGTGGTGGTGGCTAACGTGAGTGATACCGACAAACTTGTCGCCTTCTCTGCCTTTGACTCATCGGGACGCTTTCTGGCCAGTTTCCCGACGCGCGATTTTATGCCGTTGCCTGGGCATCATGTTTTGCGGCGATCTATAGCTTCATTGTTTGGCTCGGTCGCATCGGCGGTGAGTTATGTGCGCGTCGAGGATCAAAACTCGGTATTGGTTGGAGCCAATCCCAGTCAGGATCGCTCGTCAGGAAGCTACCTAACGACGGTGCAGTTAGCTGCTGATCTTGCCTCGCAGGGTCTGGATGCAGCCGACCTGATTTTCGCTCGGTTACAAAACCAGCCGCCGACAGTAACGGGTTTGCTGGTCATGAACCCGAATAATAACGCGGTCAGGTTCCGAATTATCGTCACCGACACAGCGGGGAATACGATCCAATCCCCGCCGGCCACGGCGGCGCCTCATACGGTGGCAGCTCGCGGCGTGTATACCTTCACGCGACAATCGTTATCCACATTGTTCCCTAGCGTGACGAGCGGCCACTTCATGATCCGCGTCATACCCGATGCTTCGCCAGCGACCGGCGAGAAGTTGCTTCCGGTCGCGATTTATCGTGGGGCAAATTATGTATCGGCGGTGATGGCAGAGAAGTGATCATGTGTAGTTTTCAATTGCCTTCTGCCAGAGAGCGGCAATAGGAGCGCGCGCAGCCGCGATGATAATATCAATAATCCGCAGAAAGGCCATGTTTGATGAAATGACATGGAAAGCGGGAGCAGAAGTTGCCAAGCGCCGGTCTCCGATTCTCTGTGCGCATTTCATGACCTCGTCATGATGGTGGGTCACCTCCGGAAGCCGCGCAACCGGCCTGTGGCAACGTTGCCAGACGTGCAACGCCTGGGGCAGCAAAGCAGACCATCGTGGCGCGTTGCAGACGCCCCACAGCAAGCGCGTTTGTGGCCAGTGATTGGAGAGCCTGAACGGGATTCTGAGAGAACGAGGTGACGCCTCTTGAAGGCGTGACGGATTGGGGGATGACGGCTCCCAGACGTTGCACATCTGGCTACCGGCCGTGCGGGCGGCTACCGCGCCGGCTGCTCGACGTCAGCGGGCAGCCACGGAGCGACACCCCTCCAGCCATGCGCCGCCGCAGCACAAAGCCGCCAAGTTCCAGTCACAGGCCGGCGCCTGAGGACGCTCGCTCCACGAGCCCGGGCGGGTGAGCCGCTGACAGTGAACCCGCGCCTGCTCTCAGGCCACCGAAGCAGCAACCTTACTTCAATCTGAACTCGACACTGGCGCGCGTGTTTTCCCACTCCAGTTTCATCACGCCGCCTTTGCCCGATTTGTCAAAGCTGATGGTGAACTGTTCGACGGGCGTCTGAAGCGATTCGACTTTCATTTCGATACGCGCCAGGTCTTGCGACTCATCGTAGACGGTTCCCCACTGTCCCGTCTGTTTGTTAATGATTAGCGTCCATTTGTTGGGTGACGGGATGGTATAGAGTGTGTAGCTGCCTTTAGGAATAGTTTTGCCACCCATAACAAGATCGGCCTCGGTGGTGAAGCTGGTAGCTTCGTTAGCACCGGTGCGCCAGACCTTATCGTAGGGAACGAGCGCGCCCATGATTTTGCGTCCGCGCATTGAGGGCCGGCTGTAGGTCACGGTGATTTTCTTGCCATCAAGCGTGAACTCGGCCGTGTCCAATGGGCTGAGGCGCTGTCGTTGGCCAAAAGCCGACGCCGCAAAAACTACACATGAGACAAGCAAGCAACCTATGGTGATGCGAGTGAGTAAATGTGACATCATGCTGAGCTCCTCCAAAAATGCAGGCACAGATGCACTGATGAACAGATTTTCAATCAGTCAATCAGCGGTGCTTGTTTTTCATCGTTTCTCCCGTGTCGTCACGGACGACATCAGCAACTCCTCCAACAATGTGGCGCAAGAGGTTTTATCTTGCGCCTATGGGTTCACCGTTTTCGCAGGTCGCGCCATCGAGTCAATGACGCATCAGCGAACCGAGCGGCAAATCTATCGGGCAACCGAGCGCCCGTCAAGAGAAGTGAAAAACATCAGTGATGAGCCTTGCTGCGTCGTGGTCATCAGGTTCTGTCACGACGTGGACAGATTGTGAACATCGTTGTCAGTGTTAGCCAACATGCCCTGTGTCAAGCAGTAGCGCGTCAGCGGTGACCACGAAGTGTCAACGATTATGAACACGGTCGCACATCGAGTGCGGGCTGATCAGCATTGAGCCAACGCAGTGTGACGCAGGCTAACGGTTGACGTGCAGTGTGTTGTCATTGGGTGAGATCGGCATCATCTGGATTTGTGAGAGGATGGCACACTGCTTGCACTCTCCGGTTGTGAGGTTCCAATGAACCCAAATCAAACCAAAGGAGAGGCAATGATGATTTCAAGAACATTTTTCACTCATCACTGGTTGAGAAGGTGTGTGGCGCTTGTCGTAACGCTGCTTGCTCAACTTTCATTACTTCATGCCAGCCCTGTGGGTGGGCAGATTCCCGTGGAAACAAACAATCTACCGCAACAGCGCCCCGATGTCGCGTATGACACGCTGGCCAGCCGTTATCTTGTGGTCTATTCCGAGGGCGTCGGAGCTGGGCAGGAAATTTTCGCTAAGCTCTTTCGCGATAATGGGACGCTGTTAGCCGGACCGGTGAACATCAGTGCACATGCCGGTCAGCCTGATGATCAACCCGCCGTCGCTTTTAAGGCGGCGACCAACGAGTATCTGGTTGTCTGGCGATATGGCGTTGCTGGTGGCAATGACATTTATGCGCGACGGGTTAATAGCAACGGCGTGCCGGTCGGCGCTCCGTTTCCCGTATCAAGTACGCCGGCGGATGAAGGGCAGCCGGATGTCGCCGCTGATCCGCTGAGCAATGGCCTGTTTCTGGTCGCTTGGCACGAAGTTCCCACCGCCAGCAATCGAGGTCAATTTCTTACCAATGCTGGGGCGTTAGTCGGTCCTTCATTTCAACTTTTTACCGTGACGCGGACGATGCCGCGACTGAGCTACGGGGACTCCGGCATAGCCAATTACTTTGTTGCTACGACGATTGACGCCAATACCCGCGTCTTAGCGCGTCGCGTCGCCAGTGGGCCGGCGCTGGGTCCGATCATGGTGGTCAACGCGACGCCCGCCGTGATGTCTCCCGACCGTGACGCGCCGGTGGCCTTTCATCGGAGTGTGGGGCGATTCCTGATCGCCTACATTGCGCAAGGCGCTAATCAGATTCGAGGTCGGTTCCTTGATGTCGCGCCCAATCCGGTGTTGGCTGAGGTGCTGATCGTGCCAGTGGGTGGCGTTGTTCGCTCGTTGGATGTGGCGTCCGGGTTTGACACCAACTTGCAGCCGCGATTCATTGTGTCGTTCGATCGTTTAGGCGACATCTTCTGCGTGCCATTGAATGGCATCGCCGTCGTGGGACCACAGGAGCCGATTAACGTTGACGGCGTGGATAACGATTCGCAACCCGCCGTGACGTTCGGGCGAGCGCCGCTGGACTTCTTCACCGTATGGCAACATGCCGGTCCGGCCTCGCCGGACATTCTCGGACAGCGGCATGAATTGCCGTAGTTGAATAAAGCTTGACCCAAACCGCAGAGTTCGCCAACGGCGGCTGGATTCAACACCAGATGCGCCCTCCGTCCGTCGCCGTGGCGGTCTCTGCGGTTTTTGCTCGTGCTGCGTTGGACAGCGCCTCTTCATGCGCAAATCATCGGTTCTGCGGTTCGATCTATCCATGGGCGATCGGTTGACTTGGTCATGCTTGACTCCTAGAATGTGCCCCGCCATGCAAACAGGCAACACCTCAAGCAAGGAGGCCTCAATGAGTGCAAAGTGGTTGATGGTTCTTTGTTGTCTTGCCGTAGCCGTCAAGCCGACGCTCGCGCAACAGGATTTCTCCAACGTGCAAATGAAAACGACGCCGGTCTCCGGCCACGTTTACATGCTTGAAGGCGCCGGCGGTAACATTGGTGTCTCTGCTGGCCCTGATGGCATATTGATCGTGGATGATCAATTTGCCCCATTGGCCGAAAAAATCCGCGCGGCGCTCAAAGCGATCAATCCCGGCAAATTGAAGTTTGTGTTAAATACTCATTGGCATGGAGACCATACAGGCAGCAATCGGATCTTCGGCGCCGAAGCCACTATCATCGCTCATGAGAATGTGCGAAAGCGGTTGATGACAGACCAGCATCTACTGGGACGACATGTGCCGGCTGAACCGAAAGAGGCTTGGCCGGTGATTACGTTCGATGAGTCGCTCACTATCCACTTCAATGATGACGAGATTCGGATGATTCACTTTCCGCATGGGCATACCGATGGTGATAGCATCATCTTCTTCACCAAGGCCAACGTGGTGCACATGGGTGATGACTTTTTCGCCGGCCGATTTCCGTTTGTGGATTTGAATAGCGGAGGCAGCGTTGACGGCCTTATCAAGAACGTCGAAACGCTGATTCGACAGCTCTCGCCGGATGTCAAGATCATCCCGGGTCACGGGCCGCTATCCACGCTCGATGATTTACGGGCTTATCATCGGATGTTAGTTGAGACGACCAGTCTGATTCGCCTGCGCATCGCAGCCGGCAAAACGCTCGAACAGATTAAAGCCGAAGGATTGCCTGATCAGTGGAAGTCGTGGGGCTCCGGCTTCATCTCAACGGAGCGTTGGATCGAAATTGTCTACAACAGCCTGACGAAGAAATGAATCGTTCTGGGTGCTGGTTGCATGGTCATGGTGCGTTTCCTATAATCCATGACGAGAGTGGCTGATATGGACAAGCAGATCCTCCACTACCGAATTTTGTCGCAGCTCGGCGAAGGCGGTGGCGGGACCGTTTATAAAGCTGAAGATACAAAACTGAAGCGCACGGTCGTGATCAAGGTGCTGGCTCGTGATCTGGCTCTTGATCCAACGGGCCGCCAGCGATTTTTGCGAGAAGCGCGATTAGCCTCAGCGCTGGATCATCCCAATATCTGCACCATCTACGAAATTAACGAGATTGAGGGGACATTCTTCATCGTCATGCAATTTGTCGAAGGCAAGACGCTGAAGGAGATTCTGGCCAAAGGCCCACTGGATCTGAAAAGCGCGTTGGCCATTGCTATTCAACTGGCCGATGCGCTGACAGCGGCTCATGAACGCGGGATTGTTCACCGTGACATGAAATCAGCCAATATCATCATCACCCCGGAAGGCCAGTGTAAAATTCTCGATTTCGGACTCGCCAAGCAGTATGGCGAAGGGGCTACCGGCGATGAATTGACGATGCAAGGCGCATTGTTGGGCACGCCGTCGTTCATGTCGCCAGAGCAAGCTCGCGGCGAGCGCGTTGATTTTCGCTCGGATATTTTCTCGTTGGGCATCATCATGTACGAGATGATGACGGGGGAGCGTCCGTTCAAAGGGCGGTCGCGCGTCGAAATTCTCCAATCGGTGATCGCTCACGATCCGCCGCCGATGAGCCAGTTCAATCGGCAAATCTCGCCTGAGCTCGAACAAATTGTCCGCCGCGCCTTGGCCAAGGATCGTCAGGACCGCTATGCGCGCACGCGCGACTTGCTCAACGCTTTGAAGCAGGTGGCGCGCGAGCAATTTGGCGAAACCGGCATGATTCCCGGCGAGATGTCGGCTCATATCAGCTCACCTCAACATCTGGAGCGCCCGTGGTTCGGCAAGGGCCTGTTCAACAAATTGTTTGGCAAATCACGCCGCTCGCCCGGTTCGGTTGAGACCGTCTCGGCCGGCACGCCGGCGGAGCGAACCGTCACACCCTCGGAGCCATCCATTAGCTCCTGGACAACCAAGGAGCGCAAGACGCTGGCCATTCTGCCGTTCAAAAATCTTGGCGCTGATCCGGCTAGCGATTTCTATGGATTCTCACTGGCCGATAGTGTCATCACCGAGTTGGCAAAAGTACAATCGTTGGTGGTAACACCGTCCAGTTACATTGCCCGTTATCAACATCGTGACATTGACCCGCGCGAGGCTGGTCGCGAGCTGTCGGTGGATGCCGTGTTAGTTGGTAGTTTTCTATCGGCAGGGACGCGATTTCGTGTCACGCCGCAACTGGTTGACATCGTGACCGGAGAGATTTTGTGGACGGATAAAATTGATGTAGATCATGCGGACATCATCACGTTGCAAGATGCTATTGCCGGCAAGATTGTCACCGGTTTGAAGGTGAAGCTCAGTCAGGCCGAGCAGGAGCAGATGAATCGCCCGACAACCACCAGCCCGGAGGCCTACGAGGCTATGTTGCGTGGCAAGCACCTGCAGATCAAGGCAATTTATCAAACCTACAGCAAAGATGATCTGGATGGAGCCGTCCAGATGTTCAAAGAAGCGATTGCCCTGGACCCACAGTTTGCTCAGGCTTACGCCGGTTTGGGACGATGTTATGCCAATTATGTCATTCGCAGTTTGGGCGGTGTGCAGTATTATGAGCTGGCTGAAAGCGTTCTTCAAAAGGCATTAGAATTGGACGATGGGTTAATTGATGCGCGCATTCATCTGGTCTATATCTACCTCTTCAAGGGGCAGAAAGAAAAAGCGAGACAGGAAGTGAGCGAATTGCTTCAACGCGCTCCGAACGATGCCACTGTGCATGCCGTAGCTGCCAATCTGTATCGCTGGGATGGACTTTACGAGGCCGCCTTACAACAATACAACATCCGCATTAGTTTGTTTCCTGTGGCGGCGCCGGAAGGGTATTCCGGTCGGGCGCGCATCTTCACTTATCAGGGACGCTACGAGCGCGCTTTGGAAGAATTCAACAAGGGGCTGGCCATCGAACCTCATCACGCTGGACTGAAAGCGTTCATGGCTGAAACGCTGTTTTATATGGGTCGCATAGATGAGGCGATGGAGATGCTGAACGAATCGCTGGCCGCTAATCCCAATGTGCAATATTCCCGCATCTTCCTTGCCATGTGCTACGCCAAAAAAGGCGAGCCTGAGAAAGCGCGTGAGATGATTGATGAGAAGGTGGAAACCTTTGCCCGAGCCGATGGCGACGGCGCCTTTTGGCTTGGCTCCATCTTTGCTTTGTTGGGACAGACCGATGAGGCCATCCAATGGTTGACGCTGGCGACCCGCATCGGTTACGAGAATTTCCCCTGGTTTGAGCGAAATCCTAACCTCGATCCGATACGTCAGGAACCGCGCTTCATCGAGTTAATGGATCACTTGCGAGCTCGCTGGGAACAACTGGCGCAAGAGACCGAGCGATCAAGCCGTTGACTGACCCTCGCCGTCCACACAACGTATACGCGCGGCGCCCACTGGCGCACAGGATCGAGCGATCAAGCTGTTGACCGACCAATCTACTGTTGTTCGATGTCAGCCTGTCACAGCATCGGCGGTCATGAGATTCGTTCGATGATGTAACGCGCCAGTTGCTCAAGTCGAGTGACATCACGATGCAGGTAGGTAATTTCGGCCACGGCTCCATCCACGAGTTGATGTGCAAGCTGACGCGACTGCTGGAGGCCGTAGAATGCCGGGTAGGTCGCTTTGCCGACCTTCATGTCCTTGCCCGGCGTTTTTCCCAGTTGGGCGCGCGTAGCGGTCAGGTCGAGGATGTCATCCACGATTTGAAAAGCCAGTCCAATGGCTTCTGCATAAGCGGTGAGCCGCTGAAGCTCCAGCTCATTGGCATCGCCCAGTAGGCCGCCAGCGCGGACGGATACTTTGATTAAGGCGCCTGTTTTGGCTCGGTGCAGGCGTTCCAACGCGGTCGCATCAATCGGCGAGCCTTCAGCCAACATATCCATGACTTGTCCTGCGATCATCCCTTGTTCGGTGCCGGCAGCCATCGCGATCTCGGCTATCAATTGACTCTGTCGTTGAAGAAACAATGGGTCACTCGATGCCTGAGCCAGCGTTTGAAACGCTCGTGTTAGCAATGCATCACCGGCTAAGATGGCAATCGCTTCGCCGAACACTTTATGGCAGGTTGGTTGCCCACGTCGCATCTCGTCATTATCCATAGCAGGCAGATCATCATGGATGAGCGAGTAGGTGTGAATCATCTCAAGCGCGCAACAGACAGGCTTGAGCCAATCTTCCGGCGCGTTGAAGACTTCGCCGGCCGCGAGCGCCAGAATAGGACGTAGTCGTTTTCCGCCGGCAAAGATGCTATACCGCATGGCTCGATGTATTTCGCCAGGCGGCGTATCTTCGGGCGGTAGATAACCGTCGAGCCAGGCATCAACCTGTTCACGCCTGACTCGCATGTACTCGTCGAAGTTAGCCATCCTTCAAGTCAGCGTCGAACGGCACGGTGGTCGTTTGTCCGTTTTGCGTTTGCACGAGCATCTCGATTTTGCGCTCGGCTTCGTCCAGTCGTTGTTGACAGATTCGCGTCAACCCAATGCCTCGTTCAAATAATTCAAGGGATTTCTCCAGCGGGAGATCACCCCGTTCAAGTTGTTCAACGATATTTTCCAGTTCTTTCAGAGCTGACTCGAATGTCGGCTCCCGTGTTGCTTTTGTCATCATCTATGACCTCTTGTGTGATGCAGGTGAGTTGTCCTTCTGCTAACCGGATCAATAATGGATCGCCGACAACAACCTCTGCCGCGCGGCGCACAATCTGGTGAGTGGGTCCCCACACGATGGCGTAACCGCGTTGTAACACCTGAAGCGGACTGAGGGCATCCAGTTTGGAGCAAACCACCTCAAAATGTCTATGACAGATGTCCAGTCGCTGGCGCAATCCGTGGAGCAGCTTTTGTTGTGCAAGATTGATGTGCCCGCGTTGTCGGGCGATGCGCTCACGCAGCCGCACGCTGGCTACCTGCCGCGACAATCGCTCAAATTGCTCCCGCCGGGCCTTAATCAAGGTTGTCAGACTGACGTAGAGCCGATGAGCGAGCTCATCAACACGCTGAATGTATTGCTGCAAGGCTCCTGCGGTCTGATTGAAGCCACGACGGGCTTGTAATTGTGCAAGGCGATGTCGCCATGTCGTCAATTGAAAGCTCATTGCTTTATGCAAGCGGCGCGAGTAAGCAGCTACTGCATCGAGTAACTCATCCCGTCGTGCTGCCACCATTTCAGCCGCGGCTGACGGCGTCGGCGCGCGGACGTCAGCGACGAAATCGGCAATGGTAAAATCTGTTTCGTGTCCCACTGCTGAAATGACTGGCAATCGGGAATGAAAAATGGCTCGAGCGACCACTTCTTCGTTGAACGCCCATAGGTCTTCCATCGAGCCGCCGCCACGTCCGACAATCAGCACGTCTACATCGTCTCGTTGATTCATCACCTTGATAGCGTGAGCAATTTGTTGGGCTGCGCCTTGACCTTGCACGGCGACCGGATACAACAACACGCTGACGCCTTTGTTACGTCTGGTCAAGACGCGCAGCATGTCACGAATGACAGCGCCTGTCGGTGAGGTGATCACGCCGACACGCCGCGGCAGCAAGGGAAGCGGCCGCTTGCGAGCTTGATCAAACAGTCCCTCTTGTTGCAATCGCGCTTTGAGTTGCTCAAACGCCATCTGCAATGAGCCGATGCCAACCGGCTCCATGTGCTCGACGACCAGTTGATAGTCGCCTCGTTGCTCGTAGACGGTGACGCGCCCACGCGCAAACACTTCAACGCCATCAGCCGGCGTAAATTTGATCAGCCGGTTGAACATTTTGAATGAAGCGCAACGCAACTGAGCCGTGGCGTCTTTGAGTGTGAAATACCAATGACCTGAACTGTGCGCCTTGAAATTCGAAATCTCGCCGCGCACCCACACATCGCGAAACTTGCCTTCCAGCAACGTCTTGATCTGTTGCGTCAATTGGGTGACGGTCAGGGTCAGTCGCTCGTTGCTCAGGTGTGCCAGAAGGGGTTCTGCCATGAGGCAGCAATGGTAACGTTGGCGCTCAGTTGTGTCAATCAACGCATCGGCTGGCCTGTGTGACGTTGGTTCGTGCTCGCCGCCTCATGGTTGAAAGTCAGCGTGGCCGTGATCCGTGTCACATTGCTGCCCCTGCAACCAATCGGGGTCAGTTCTACGAAGGGCTTTATCGGGAACAACGCAGTACTGAACCCCGCTTGATTGCAAGATGGCAGTATTATGCCTACTGGAGTCGTGTTGGACAAGGGAATTTTATCATTCTTGTGATTCTGGTTGGCTCACGGTGTGGCGAGCCGTTGCATTTCCTGTCAACCTCCGCCACAATTAGCACGGTCGTATGACGAAAATCGTTGTGGGTGTATTGTTGAGCAACATAAACCGCATGGCGGCAACCCAGCTTGTGACAGCGTATGAGTGATAGGTTTGCAGGGATTGTCTTGAAAGCGATCCGCGGGCACTACTGGGTTGAGGCTGACGACACAGTTTTCCGCTGCGTTGCTCGTGATGTCCTGGTTAAATCGGTCAAATCGTCCACGGCGATCACCGTTGGCGATCACGTTCTCTTTGACGTGCAGGACTGGCAGCATAAGCAAGGCGTCATCGTGCAAGTATTGCCGCGACGAACCAAATTGTCTCGCAAACAACAGGCTGATGGGTATGATGCCGCTGCTCAAGAGGACGTCGTGGCAGCCAACATTGATCAGGTTGTCATTGTAGCCTCTGCTCACAATCCGCCCTTGCGTCCTGGATTGATTGATCGCTATCTGGTAGCTTCGCTCAAGGGAGGGTTATCGCCGATCATTTGTATCAACAAAATTGACCTGGCCGTGCTGGCTGAAGTGCAACCTATTGCCGAGCTGTATGAGCGCCTCAATTATCCTGTGTTGATGACCTGCGCCAAGTCGGGACAAGGCGTGGACGAGCTGCGACGCCATCTGTCAGGCCGCGCGTCTGTGTTTGCTGGTCATTCCGGCGTTGGAAAGACGACGTTGCTGAAGCAATTGTGTCCGGGCATTGAAGTCAAGACTCAGGAAGTGAGCAGCAAAACAGGGCGGGGCAAACATACAACGACCAGCGCTGAATTGGTCCGTTTGCCCAGTGGCGGCTACGTGATTGATACGCCAGGCATCCGTCAGTTCAGTCTTTGGGACCTGACGCCCGAAGACGTGGCCTGCTATTTCGTGGAGATAGCTGAGCAGAGTCGCGCCTGCCGTTTTCGTGATTGCTCGCACACAGTCGAGCCAGCGTGCGCTGTCCGGCAAGCCCTCCAAGAAGGTTTGATTCACCCGTTGCGCTACGAGAGCTATCTGAAGTTGCTGCAGGAGTGCAAGTATGAAAAATCCTATTAATCGGTTGAGCAAATCATTGGTTGCATTGCTCGTGGTTGGTCTCTGGTTGACCGCCACGTTGATGGCCGCCGGCCAGGCTCTTGCAGGGTCGGCCAGCCCGGTTGTCAAGTTTGCCGTCATCGGCGATAGCGGGACGGGCGGTGAAGATCAAAAGCGCGTCGCCGCGCAAATGCTGGCCTGGCATGACGTCAACCGATACGAATTTGTATTGATGGTTGGCGACAATATCTACCCGTCGGGAAATCCGCGCGATTACCCTAAAAAGTTTGAACAGCCTTATGCGCCGTTGTTGGCCCGCGGCGTGAAGTTTTATGCCGCGCTTGGCAATCATGATGTCAGAGGCGATAACGAACGCTACGCCATTCACTATCCTCATTTCAATATGGGTGGGCAACGGTATTATACGTTCATCAAAGGTGATGGCTTGGTCCAGTTCTTTGCCCTTGATTCCACAACCATGAGTGACGGCCAACGAGATCACGATCAACTGCGTTGGCTCACCGAAGCATTGAGCGCCTCGCAAGCTCGGTGGAAAATCGCCTTTTTTCATCATCCATTGTACTCGTCAGGCCAGACGCATGGCTCAAGCCACAAGCTGCGGGCGATCCTCGAGCCAATCTTGTTGCAAGGAAACGTGCGGGTTGTGTTTTCCGGCCATGACCACGTCTATGAGCGCCTTGTTCCTCAACGTGGCATCCATTACTTTGTCACCGGCGCAGCCGGTAAGTTACGTCGGGGCGATCTGGATCGCACATCAAAGCTCACCGTCAAAGGGAACGATCAGGTGCATCACTTCATGTACATCGAAATTGACGCAAGGCAGATGCGCTTCCAAGCGGTGAGCAAACATGGCGAGGTGTTTGACCAGGGAACAATTCCCGCCTCGTTGCCGTGAAACCCGCGCTCATTCCTTGTGATAGGGCAGATGGTTGAGAATGCAAAACGCGCGATAAATCTGTTCAAGCAAGATGACGCGCGCCATCTCATGAGGCAACGTCATGCGGCTTAACGATAAGATCAAATCAGCATGCTGACGAAGCTCCGGTGATAATCCAGCGGCGCCGCCGACAATAAACACGATCTCTTTAATCCCGTTGCGTTGATAACCGGCCAGTCGCTCGGCCAGCTCACTTGATGAGAGGTGAGTTCCCGACTCGTCCAACACGATGGTAGTCGCTTCTGCTCTGAGGTGCTTCTCAATCGCTTTAGTTTCCGCTCGTCTGGCAGCGGCATCGTGTGGGTCGCTTTCTTTGACGACTTTCACAGTGCAGCTCGTGAAATGACTGATGCGAGTCAGGTAGGTCTGTTCAAGCGCCGCCCAATGTCGGCTTTTGGTCTTTCCAACCCAGATAAACGTGAGCCTCATGAGGGGAGATCAACAACAGGGTCAGTCGCTCGCGCTTATGGCGCGACGTCCTGAATCTCGATTCGCGCGCCATCTCGCCACAGTCGTTCGAGATCATAAAAGTCTCTGGCTCGTTCGCTGAAGACGTGAACAACGAGGTACCCGTAGTCAATTAAAATCCATTCCGCCACGTCGTATCCTTCAACGTGCATTGGCCGTGAGCCTGCCGCGCGGAGTTTGTCTATGATTGCATCAGCAATGGCTTGAACCTGACGATTGGATGTCCCACTACAGATCAAAAAGGCATCAGCAATCGAAGTGATATTGCGCAGATCAAGCGCGGTCAGCCGGAGCGCTTTTTTTTCCAGCGCGGCCTTTGCTGCCACGACTAAGTTCTCGTTTACCTCCATCAGCATGTTTTCTGAGTGATCACTCTGTTGTTTCATCCGTCCCTTGATAGAGTTGGTATTTTTCGATGTGTTGCCAAACCATCGGTGGAATCGCTTCAACCCGTTTTCCTTCCTTCAGGGCTCGTCTGATGTCGGTCGAGGAAATAGGATTGGCAACATCTGTACAAAGATAAATCACAGGTTCATGAGGCGACGTGGCGGGCAAGGAGCTGACGCGCAAGTCAATCACGCGCCGACGCGCGCTCTCAGGCAGGTGATTCACAGACAGGTCATGTCCTGGCCGATTGACTGCGACGAAATGGCAACTGCTGAGCAACGTTTCATAATCCTTCCACGAGGTGATCTCTGCAAGCGAATCAGCGCCCAGGATAAAATAAAATTCCGTTTGATCAGGCCACTGCTGCTTGAATCGTTGGATCGTCTCAATGGTGTAAGCCGGTCGGGATAATTCCAGTTCAATCGGAGAGACGAAGAATTTTTCATGAGCCGTTGTCGCCAGCACCAGCATGGCAAACCGGTGCCAGTGACTGGCTGTGGCCGCTGATTTTTTGTGTGGAGCGCGAAACGCGGGGACAAACTCAACGCGGTCGAGTGACAGTCGGTTACACACTGCAACAGCCACTTCCATGTGGCCTTGATGAACAGGATCAAATGAGCCGCCGAATATGCCAATGCGCAATGGCTTCATAGTGTGACTGGTTCCATCACTTCGCTCGAGTCCGCCTGAGTCGTTTCGTGCACAGGTGGCAAATACTGGTCAATGAGGGCGAGTAAGCGATCTATGCCCAGGCCGGTGACCGCCGAAATCTCGACATAAGGCAATGCGGCGTCATCACAGAAACGGCGCAAAGCGCGCGCCCCATGCCCTGTTTGCGCGATGTCCATCTTGGTCGCCACAACAATCTGAGGCTTTTGCGTCAGTTGGATTGAGTAGGCGCGAAGTTCATCGTTGATAATGTGGAAACGACGAACTGGGTCTGGTTCTGGCGCGGTGTCGGAGACGTCAATCAAATGGAGCAGCAATCGCGTTCGCTCAACGTGTCGCAGGAACTCATGCCCCAGCCCAGCGCCTTGATGAGCGCCTTCGATGAGCCCAGGAATATCAGCGACAACACAGGAGCGATCATCGCTCAATCGAACCACGCCGAGGTTAGGCACGAGCGTGGTAAAGGGATAATCAGCGATCTTCGGTTTGGCAGCGGAGATTCGGGCAATGAGCGTTGACTTACCTGCGTTGGGGAGGCCAACAAGTCCGACGTCGGCCAGCAGCTTCAGTTCCAGCAGCAACACGCGTTGCTGGCCCGGTTGTCCGCGTTCATGGAAGCGAGGCGCGCGGCGTGTCGGCGTAGCGAATCGAGCATTGCCGCGACCTCCCATCCCGCCGCGTGCCACAAGAACGCGTTCGCCGGGCTTGGCAAAATCGTAGATCATCTGGCCTGTCTCAGCGTCGGTGACGACCGTCCCCACTGGCACGCGAATCGTGAGGTCTTCACCATTGCGTCCATGACGGTGGTTGCCTTCTCCGTGCCGGCCTCGTTCAGCCTTATATTCAGGGTTAAAACGGAAGTGGAGCAGGGAACTCATGCCGGGCGCTGCTTCCATGTAAACATGGCCGCCTCGTCCACCGTCCCCGCCCGATGGGCCTCCTTTGGGCACATACTTCTCCCGACGAAAAGCTGTACACCCGTTGCCGCCATCACCAGCTTTGACGAAAATCTTGGCCTGATCAACAAACATGCGTCGCTGGCGCCCGGCCTAGGGAGCGGGTTGGAAGGGTCATCCCGGCTACGAGTGGAAACGGATCAATTCGTTGTTGTCGGAATGATGTTGATGTACGTTCCTTTGCTGCCTCGATTGACGAACTGAACAGTCCCGGCAATCTTGGCGAACAAGGTGTCGTCTTTTCCGCGGCCAACATTGAGTCCGGGTTTGTAGCGAGTGCCTCGTTGCCGCACGAGAATTGAACCGCCGCTGACGAATTCTCCACCAAACCGTTTGATGCCCAATCGTTGCGCGTTGGAGTCGCGGCCGTTGCGAGAACTGCCCAATCCTTTTTTATGTGCCATGATGCAAATTCCTCATGCGTGCGTAATCTGCTGAATGTGGAGCGTCGTGTAACCTTGACGATGTCCTTTCTTCAAGCGGTACTGTTTTCTTCGGCGGAATTTGAAAACCACCAGTTTCCGTCCACGCCCATGCTCAACCACACGGCAGGTGACCGATGCCGTTTCCACACGTGGTTGACCGATGACAATGCCGCCCTCATGTTTGAGGACAAGCGGCTTGAACTCGATGGTCGAGCCAACCTCTGCCTTGATTGAAGGAACACGAATGCGCTCTCCTGGTTGAACGCGAAACTGCATTCCTCCAGTTTCGATGACCGCGTAATTCACAGGTCCTGCCTCCATACAATGAACTCACGAAAGGTGGCGATTATACATAGGCGCTATTTGACTGTCAATTTTTGGCAGCAACCCAAATTCCTATGCGGTTATGCAACCGACACGAAGCAGCCCACGTGGCAAGCATGATTGGTGGTTGAAGGCATCTGATAGCTTAGCGGGGCACTGTCAAAACCGATCCAACCAGGACCTTATTGGTCTTCATTCGATTCAAACTCTTCAGTGTCGCCACGCTGATGCCGTGCCGCTCAGCGATACTGGACAGGGTATCGCCTTTACGCACGCGGTAAACGGAGTTCTTTTTGGCTGGCGATTTGGCATTGGCCGAACGTTCTGGCGAGGACATGCCTTGGGGCGTCACCACCAGACGTTGACCATATTTCACCGTGGATGACCGCAGGCCATTCCACTGGCGTAGCTCGGCTATGCTCACGCCATACTTCCGAGCAATGCTTTGTAATGTCTCGCCGCGCCGGACCAGGTGCATGGTCGGTGGCTGGGCTTTCGTCGTGATCCGTGAAGCCGCCGATGCGATCGGGTGAGATTGGTTCGGGACGTTCAAGTAGAGTCGTTGACCGGTGCGCAGTTTGGCTCGTGTGCTGATACGGTTGAGTCTGGCCAGCTCGCGGGCTGACACGCCATAGCGAGCGGCGATCATCGTCAGGTTATCGCCGGGCCGAACGGTTATGGACATGCGGGTCGTTGAGGCTCGCGCCAGTTGGATGCTTGCCGGTTCAACCGTATTGCGCAGTGGAGCACGAGCCGTGCTGATGGGCAACACCAACGGCATCCCAGGACGGAGCGTCTCCTCAAGCGCAAGTTGATTGATTCGGGCCAGCTCTTCAACCTCAATGCGATGTTGTTCGCTGAGGCTGGCTAACGTGTCACCATCCTTGACGCGAATGACGCGCCACGAGTCTCTCTGGTCTTCAGGGATGCGACTGATCACGGTCTGGAACGTCGCGGCTGTTCCCGGCGGCAGTCGCAGGTGGTATCGCATATCGGGTGGCGTCTTGCCACGCTTCAGCTCAGGATTCAATTCCTGAATCGTCTCATAGGGCGTATTTGTGATCTCAGCGACCAACCGAAGGTCAATTGAATCGGTCACAGGAACTGTTTCATATTGCAACGGTGCGTCCGGTTTAATATGACCGAAGCCAAATCGCTCAGGGTTCTTGGCGATGATGATGATGGCCAGAATGATTGGCACGTAGTTGCTTGTCTCTCTGGGCAGGAGGCCGCGATTGTAAAAGTACCAAAAGTCAGAATAGCCCGTTGCCGCGATGGCGCTGTCAATACGTCCTTCACCGCAGTTGTACGCCGCCATCGCCAATTGCCAATCGTTAAACCGATTGTAGAGAAACCGCAGATAACGCGCCGACGCGCGCGTGGCCTGTTCGATTCCACTTCGTTCATCAATCCACTGATTCTGCCTCAAGCCATATCGTTGACCGGTTCCTGACACAAACTGCCAGATGCCAACGGCGCCAGCCCACGATCGGGCGCGCGGCTTCCAATTGCTTTCAGCCTGCGCCAGCCAAACAAGGTCTTGTGGGACTTTTTCTTCTTTGAACACTTTCTTGGCCAACGCTAAATAGCGTCCCGCTCGCTGTAGACCGGCAGCCATCGTGGCGCGACCTTTGGGATTCTGCGAAAAATAATGAATGAATTGAAGAACCTGCGGAGTGAGCGTAAAAGCAAAATCCAATGATGGCTTTTCGATGACGATGTTAGCAGCAGCTAGGTCTTCCTCATCTAACTCAACTTGAGCGAGCTCGTCTAACAAAGAAGGCTCATAATGTTGCTCACTGACGCCATCACCCCGCAAAGCAGCTTGAACCTCGAGCTGGTGAATCTTTTCGATTAAGTTTCGGTAGTAGGTTTGTAAGCGAGGGTGAGTACGGGTATCAAAGCCGCTTTTGAGGATCGCATCAACAGCTTGGTCGAATTGAACTCTCGCTGCCTCCATGCCTTCGGCCTGAAGCGCTTGCAGGCCCAGATCGTAGTGGTGCTGGGCTGCGGCCATGATGGCATCAACCTTTGCTTCCGGCATCGAAGAGGAATGATGCTGAGCTAAAACCAATGAAGGCATGAGAACCAACACTATCAGCGCCGTGCAGATTATTCTTCTTATCATCCGTTCTTTCCGCTCCAAAATAATGTTGCGCCTGAACTGCTGGCGCTTCACGCAACCCCACGGATATGCCCACGGCCTTCTCTCATGCGCGAGCGCTTTAACCCTAACATAAAATCGCTTGAAGTGTCAAACAATAGTTTTTTTCTCGTGTGTTATCAATGGGTTATCAGTTGACCGAGTATCTGGCTTACAAGGATTATTGGCGTTGTTTGCGGCTTCGGTTGGGGGAGTATATAGGCGGCCTCGTGCCAAATGCCTTTGAGCTGAAGTTTGGTGCTTTAAACCGAGCAACCTCGCGCCTGCTAAAGTTTCAGCGTCTGTGTATGGCCGTGTGGCGCACGTCTGTATAGGCATCGCTGTGTGGACGCTTGTCTTTGATGGTTCAATTGCCTATCATCTGTCGCCCAACAAGATCAACAATGCCGAAACGAACAGACATTCATCGCATTTTCATCATCGGGTCTGGTCCAATTGTCATTGGTCAAGCCTGTGAGTTTGATTATTCGGGGACGCAAGCCTGCAAGGCGCTGCGCGGTGAAGGCTACGAGGTCATCTTAGTGAATTCAAACCCGGCAACGATCATGACGGACCCAGAAATCGCTGATCGCACCTACGTGGAGCCGTTGACGGTGGAGGCGCTCGAAAAAATTATCGAGCGCGAACGTCCCGACGCCCTTTTGCCGACGGTGGGTGGGCAGACCGCATTAAATTTGGCTGTTGAGTTGGCCGAGCGTGGCGTCCTTGAGCGATTCGGCGTGCGCATGATCGGCGCTAATCTGCATGCTGTGAAAGTTGCTGAAGACCGACAGCTCTTTCGGCAAGCTATGGAACAGATCGGCCTGCAGATGCCGCGTGCTCGCACGGCTCATTCGGTGGACGAAGGATGGCGAGTCGTCGAAGAGTTTCAGTTGCCTTATCCCATCATCATTCGTCCGAGCTTCACGTTGGGTGGCACTGGCGGTGGAATTGCTTACAACGACGAGGAGTTTGTTCAGATCGTCGAGCGCGGGTTGGCTGCGTCGCCGATTCATCAAGTGTTGGTTGAGGAATCGGTGATCGGCTGGAAAGAATTTGAACTGGAAGTCATGCGGGACCGCGCGGACAATGTCGTGATCATTTGCTCCATCGAGAATATTGATCCGATGGGCGTCCACACAGGCGATTCAGTGACGGTTGCGCCGGCTCAGACGCTGACGGACAAAGAGTATCAACGCATGCGCGATGCGGCAATCGCGGTGATTCGTCAGGTGGGCGTCGAAACCGGCGGCTCGAACATCCAATTTGCCGTCAATCCACGCAACGGCGACCTGCGCGTGATTGAGATGAATCCGCGCGTGTCGCGTTCATCGGCGCTCGCGTCTAAGGCGACGGGCTTTCCCATTGCCAAAATTGCCGCCAAACTGGCCGTCGGCTACACGCTCGATGAAATTCCCAATGACATCACGCAGAAAACGCCGGCCTGCTTTGAACCGACGATTGATTATGTGGTGGTCAAGATTCCCAAGTGGGCATTTGAGAAGTTCCCGGATGCCGACCCGACGTTGACCACTCAGATGAAATCGGTGGGCGAAGTCATGGCGATTGGTCGAACGTTCAAGGAAGCGTTTCAGAAGGCTGTGCGCTCGCTCGAAATTGGCCGCGTGTTTACTCCGCCACCGCTCAGTGACGATGAGCTGCGGCGCAAACTGATTGTGCCCAATGCCGAGCGTTTTTACTACATCCAGCATGCGTTTGAGCGGGGCTTTTCCGTTGACTTGGTCGCTGAACTGACCAACATTGACCCGTGGTTTTTGCAGCATCTCAGTGAGATTATTGATGACCGCCTCTGGCTGAAGCAGCAAACGCTGGAGAGCCTGACGGCAGCGCAGTTGTTCAATTTGAAGCAAAAAGGTTTCTCTGATGCGCGGCTGGCGCTGACGTTCGGCTGTGAAGTCGAAGATGTGCGTCGCCATTGTCGGCAGATGGGCGTGCGACCCGTCTATAATCGCGTGGATACCTGTGCGGCTGAATTCGAATCCTTCACGCCATACCTCTACTCAACCTACGGTCTGGAAGATGAATCCTCTCCGCAACCACGTAAGAAGATCATGATCCTAGGCAGCGGACCCAATCGGATTGGGCAGGGCATCGAGTTTGATTATTGTTGCTGCCATGCCGCTTTCGCGCTACGGGAAGATGGCTACGAGACGATCATGGTCAATTGTAATCCTGAGACGGTCTCGACTGACTATGACACGGCCGATCGCCTCTATTTTGATCCATTGACATTCGAAGATGTCATGAACATCTACGAGGTTGAACAACCCGATGGCGTCATTGTTCAGTTTGGTGGGCAAACGCCTCTGAATTTGGCCATGCGCCTGTGGCGAGCGGGCGTCAAGATCATTGGCACTTCTCCTGATTCAATTGATCTGGCCGAGGATCGGCAGCGCTTCGGGCGCTTGCTCCGCGATCTGGATATTGCGCAGCCCCCTCACGGGACGGCCAGTAGCGCCCAAGAGGCTCGTCGCGTGGCAGCGCAAATTGGCTATCCTGTGTTGGTGCGTCCCAGTTATGTGCTCGGCGGGCGCGCGATGGCCATCGTTTATGATGAGCGCGACCTGGATAATTACATGACCTCAGCCGTCGCTGCCTCGCCTGAACGCCCTGTGCTGATTGATCGGTTTTTGGAAGATGCCGTTGAGTATGATGTGGATGCGCTGGCCGACGGCTATGAATGTGTGATCGCAGGCATTCAGGAACATATCGAAGAGGCCGGCATCCATTCAGGCGATAGCTCGTCAGTGTTGCCAGCAACCAACGTGACGCCGAGCGTGCTTGAAAAGATTCGTCTTTACACGCGGCAATTAGCCTCGGCGCTGCATGTGGTTGGATTGATGAACGTGCAGTATGCGGTCAAAGATGGTCAGGTCTTTGTCCTGGAAGTGAACCCGCGAGCTTCACGAACCGTGCCATTTGTCAGCAAAGCGACCGGCGTGCCGCTGGCTAAGATCGCCGCGCGATTGATGACTGGTCGGAGGCTCAAAGAATTCAATCTGCCGGCGGAGCTGAGTGTAGACCGATTTTACATCAAAGCCCCTGTGTTTCCGTTCTCCAAATTTCCTGGCGTTGACCCAGTTCTCGGCCCTGAGATGCGTTCAACCGGCGAAGTGATGGGCATTGCCGAGAGTTTTGGCGCAGCGTTTCTCAAGGCCATGCTTGCAGCAGGCATGAGCTTGCCGCGGCAGGGTACTGTTTTTCTCAGCGTCAATGATCGTGATAAGCCGGCGCTGCTGCCCATTGCTCGCCGACTCCTTGAACTTGGTTTCGCGATTGTCGCCACGCGCGGCACGGCGAACTTGCTCCAGAGCCATGGCATGGCTGCCCGCTCAGTATTTAAAGTGAATGAAGGACGACCAAACGTGGTTGACCTGATCAAGAGCGAGCAAATCCAATTGATCATCAACACACCGCTTGGCCGCGCCTCGTTTTTTGATGAGAAAGCCATTCGCCGCGCCGCTGTTCAGTACCGTGTGCCTTGCATTACGACTATGACGGGCGCTAAAGCGACGGTCAGCGCAATTGAATCATTGCAGCGGGAGCAATTGGAGGTCTGCACATTGCAGGAGTATCATCTCCATTCATCGAACCGGTGAACGGCGGGTCGCGCCGGTGGATCGTTTGTTCGTCGCGTGGCGTGCGTGATGCGGCTGTTGCGTAGCTCGGGGCCGCCAACGATGTCGTTCCATGTTGACCCGATCTGAGGCCATGAACGCGACACCTTCCGCTTCAAGCAAATGCCTTTGCAGATCGGCCAGCGCGACCGACCGTTTGCCGATGGATAATTCACCTCGATGATTTACAACGCGAAACCAGGGCACGCCATCAGGGGCAACCGACATCGCCCAGCCAACTGTGCGCGCCGAGACAGGACTTTTGCACATCGCCGCCACATCGCCGTATGACAGCACCCGCCCAGCCGGAATGCGTTTCACAATGCGATAAATCTCTGTGAATGTGCTTGCCATGAGCTTTGCGCTCATTGGTTGGTAGATGATGGTCGGTGGCCAGTCAACAGGCGTTTGATCGTCTCAACGATGAATTCGATTTGTTCGTCGGTCAATTCTGGATAGCAAGGCAATGACAGAACACGTTGTGCGCAGGCTTCAGCGACAGGGAAGTCGCCTTGTTTGTAGCCGAGATATTCATAGGCCGGTTGCACATGCAGTGGCTTCGGATAGTGGATGCCGGCGCTGATGCCCTGTTCATTGAGCCATCGGAACAGCTCATCGCGCCGTGGTGTTTGAATGACGTACAGATGGAAGACGTGTCGTCGCAAGTCTGAAATCGTCGGCGTTGTAACGTCCGGCAGATCGCTCAGGAGTCGGTTGTACTGCTGCGCGATTGCACGACGTCGAGCATTCCACGAATCAAGGTAGGGCAGTTTGACTCGCAAGATAGCTGCCTGTAAGGTGTCGAGCCGATAGTTACGCCCCTCAAACGCGTGGGTATATTTATCGGTGCGACCTTGGTCAACAAACAATCGCATGTAGGAGGCTAAGCGCACGTCGTCAGTGACGACACACCCGGCATCGCCGTAAGCGCCCAAGTTTTTGCCAGGATAGAAACTGAATGTGGCGGCTATGCCGAAGCTGCCAGCCCGTTTCCAGGCGCCATGTTCATCGCGCGCTTCGGCGCCGTGCGCTTGGGCTGCGTCTTCGATGATGTGGAGATTATAGCTGCGTGCTAGTTCGAGCAACGGTTTCATGTCGGCCATCTGTCCGTACAGATGAACCGGCATGATAGCTTTCAGCCGTCGTTGTGACAGGCGGTTGACGAGATATCCGATTCGCTCGTCAAAGTAGTAATCGGCATGAATCCGTTCTCGGACTTTCTCCACGTCGAGGGTGAATGTTTGTTCATCAATATCAACGAAGACAGGCCGCGCCCCCGCATGCGTGATTTCAGCGGTTGTGGCGATGAACGTCATCGGCGTGGTGATGACTTCATCGCCGAGCCCGATTCGGAGCGCAGCCAACGCTGTATGAATTGCTGTTGTCCCTGAACTGGTGCCAACGGCAAACTGAACGCCACAGTATTGAGCAAATTCCTTCTCAAACGCGGCCAGCTCCTCGCCAAGAATAAACGAGCTGGTCTCAATGATCCGCCGGATAGCTGCATCAATCTCCGGTTTAATCGTCTGGTATTGGGCGTTCAGGTTGACCAGGGGAATGGTGGTTGATGGGTTGGGCATGTTCAATGGCTGATTAGACATTAGCCACCTGGCGATTGGTCACGTAGCGATAGAGCGTATCGCGTTGCTGCGGTTCAAAGCCGGCTTCTCTGATCAGTTCGCGAACTTTTAACTCGCTTGGGTAGATGTGCGGAATGCCGGCTGCTGTGACGACATTTTCTTCGATGATGATGCTGCCGAAATCGTCGGCTCCATAGTGCAAGCCTTCCTTGGCTGTTTCATAGCCCATCGTCAGCCACGAGGTTTGTAGGTGAGCAATGTTATCGAGAAACAGACGCGCAACGGCAACCAGTTTCAGATATTCTTCCGCCGTTGCTTTCTTCCAGCCATGTTTGCCCAATTCAGTGTTATCTGGCTGATAGGTCCACACGATGAATGCTGTGAATCCGCCTGTTTCGTCTTGCAGGTCGCGAATCCGTTGCAGATGAATGACGCGCTGCCGCAGCGTTTCACCAAAACCGATCACCATCGTAGCAGTTGTTGGCAGACCTTCTTCATGAGCGATGCGCATAGTTCCCAGCCATTCTTCTGAGGTGCAACGCCGGTTGATGCTCATGCGGACATCGTCATCTAGAATTTCGCCGCCACCGCCGGGAATTGAATCGAGCCCAGCCGCCTTGAGTCGCCGTATGACCTCACGCACGGACAGTTTCGAGACCTTGGCGATGTGGACGATTTCAGTTGGCGAGAAGCAGTGCAGGTGAATCTGATACCGCGCTTTGATCGAGCGGAGCAAGTCTTCGTACCATTCAATTTTCAAGTATGGATTCAAGCCGCCCTGCATCAGGATGCCTGTGCCGCCCAGGGCCAGGACTTCTTCAATTTTCTGAAAGATAGCCTCTTTTGGCAGGACGTATGCGTCATCGGCTCCAGGCAAGCGATAGAACGCGCAGAAGCTACAGAAGGCGACGCACACGTTGGTGTAGCTGACGTTGCGGTCAATGATGTAGGTGACGATGTTTGTTGGATGCCATCGCAGCCGCATTGCGTGAGCTGCTTGCCGCAGTGCGGGCATATCGTCTGAAGCGAGCAACGTCACAGCTTCTTCCGCTGTCATGCGCTGTCCGCTCAGCACACGCTGCAAAATCGGTTGGATTGACTCCCGATGCCCGGTTTGATCCATAGAAAATTGTTTCTCCTTCGAAGATAACCATTTTCATGGTTCGTGGTGAGCGCAAAGCTCATGGGCGATTCCTGACTTTATCTTGGCCAAAGCGGCGTCGCGCCCTGCGGGCTTGCCGCCGCACTCCAAAACGCATTCTTATATGCTCCTGACTTTACCTTGGAGTGCGCCGGCAGAGCGAAGCGGCGACGGCGCTTTCCCCTCTGAAAAAGTGGCACAGGCGTTCCCGCCTGTGGTGTTTTTCATCGTTTCTCTCGTGTCGTCCAGACAACATGAACAACTCCTCTGAAAATCGCCCACGAAACACACGAACCTCACGAAAGAATTCTATTTTCATCGTTCGTGATGAGCGCAAAGCTCATGGGCGGTTCCTGTGAAAAGGCAGGCGCAGATTCACTGATGAACAGGTTTTCACACTCACCGAATCTGTGCTTGTTTTTCATTGTTTCTCCCGCGTCGCCACCAGCGACATAAACGATTCCTTAACGATTGGCAATTGAACCACAGGCTACCGGCATCGTCAATCGGTCTTCTGATAAAAGTTGGCAAAAGGGAGCGGTGCTCTCGTTGGTGCTTGCAGCCATCGCTTTGCTCTCTGCCAATTGATCGCGGTCATAGCGCCTCTATTGAGAAGGTTGGTCGGTCAGTTGATCTGAGCCTGTGTCGGGCTGCTCAGGTGGCTGTGGAGCTGGCGCCGTTTTGTTATCGGTGGCGCGATCAACGTCCTCTTGCCCTCGCCCGGCTAACGCGGCTGATGCGACCTTATCGCCTTCCTCCAGCGTGATCACACGGACGCCTTGCGCATTACGTCCTGTTTCGCGAATGTCTGCTGCTTCCAATCGAAGCGCTTTCCCCTGATGAGACATCAGCATGACTTCATCGTCGGTTTTCACCGGCATGACAGCCACGACATGACCGGTCTTCTCAGTGACTTTCACATTGATGACGCCTTTGCCGCCACGCGATTGCACCCGGTATTCCGACAGCGCCGTCTGCTTGCCATAACCGCGCTCCGTGATGGACAGCATTTGTTCATCACCGGTGACGGCGCACACGCTGACGACGTAGTCGCCCGGACTTAACGCGATGCCGCGAACGCCACGCGCCTGCCGGCCCATCGCGCGAACATCCGATTCGTCAAAGCAGATGGCCTGTCCGTCATGCGTCGCAAGAAATATCTTCATCGTCCCGTCGGTCAATTCCGCGCTGATCAGCTCGTCGTCTGATTCCACACTGGCGGCAATCAAGCCGCTGGCTCGCAAGTTATCGAATTCGGAAAGCCGGGTCTTTTTGATTATGCCCTTTCGGCTGACCATGACCACGTAGCGGTCTTCCGGAAAGTCACGCACAGCAATGACGCCGGCTACTTTCTCGTTACTCGAGAAGTGGGCCAGGCTGGCAATCGCTCTGCCACGGCTGGCCGCTTGCGCTTCGGGAATTTCGTGAACCTTCAGATTGTAAACCTTGCCTTGATTGGTGAAGATCATGATATAGCTATGAGTGGTGGCAACGAAGACATGGGTGACAAAATCTTCGCCACGAAGGCTGATGCCGGAGCGCCCCTTGCCGCCCCGTGTCTGACTGCGGAAGATGGCCAGCGGCGTGCGCTTGATGAAACCGGCGTGAGTAACCGTAATGACCACTTCTTCATCAGGAATCAAATCTTCCAGTGCGAACTCGACCTCTTCATCAACAATCTGGGTGCGTCGCGCGTCGGCGAACTCTTTACGAACGGCTTGAAGCTCCTCAACGATAACGTTACGCAGCACCATCTCATTCGCCAGGATTTCTTTCAGCTCAGCGATTTTTTTAATGATCTCCTGATATTCATCAACCAGTTTTTGTCGTTCGAGGCCGGTGAGCCGTTGCAATTGCATGTCGAGGATTGCCTGGGCCTGCTTCTCGCTGAATTGGAACTTCTCCATCAGGCCTGAGCGCGCCTGGGCTGTTGATTTGGCGGCGCGAATCAACCCGATAACGGCGTCAATCTGGTCGATCGCCCGTTTGAGACCTTCCAGGATGTGGGCTCTGGCTTCTGCTTTATTCAGCTCAAAGACCGTGCGCCGACGAACGACCTCCCGCCGGAATGAGATAAACTCCTCCAACGTCTGCTTCAGGTTCAGCACCTGCGGTTGGCCATTGACGATGGATAAGTTGATCACGCCAAAGCTGGATTGCATGGGCGTGAGCTTGTAGAGGTTGTTCAGCACGATTTGCGGGATAGCATCACGTTTCAATTCGATGACAATCCGCATGCCTTCACGGTCGGATTCATCGCGTAGGTCGGCAATGCCGTCCAGCTTGCGCTCATTGACCAATTCAGCGATTTTTTCCACCAGTTTGGCTTTGATCACCTGATAGGGAATTTCCGTCACAACGATGGCATCCCGTTCGTGCGCGCCTCGTCCCACTTTATCAATGGCCGCCCTAGCCCGCATGATGATTGTCCCACGACCGGTGTGGTAGGCCTGTCGAATGCCGGCCCGACCGTAGATGAATCCACCGGTGGGGAAGTCAGGCCCGGGCACAAATTTCATTAAGGTTTTAATGTCTGCGTCGGGATGCTCAATCAGGTAGATGGTCGCGTCAATGATCTCGCCTAAGTTATGCGGCGGGATGTTAGTGGCCATGCCCACGGCGATGCCTGACGCGCCATTAACCAGCAGGTTCGGAAAACGGACCGGCAAGACGACCGGTTCTTGCAGCGATTCATCGTAATTCGGCTGGAAGTCAACCGTCTCTTTTTCGATGTCGGCCAGAATCTGCGTGGCCAGCCGACCCATGCGGACTTCGGTGTAGCGCATGGCGGCAGGTTCGTCAGCATCAATGCTTCCCCAGTTGCCTTGTCCATCCAGTATCGGATAGCGCAGGGAAAAGGGCTGAACCAACCGAACCATCGCTTCATAGACCGCTGAGTCGCCGTGGGGATGGTATTTGCCGATGACGTCGCCAACGACGCGCGCACTTTTCTTGTGTGGTTTGTTATGCGTGTTGCCCAGCTCATGCATAGCCCAGAGAATGCGACGGTGGACCGGCTTGAATCCATCGCGCACGTCGGGCAGCGCGCGGCCAATGATGACCGACATGGCGTAGTCCAGATAACTGCGCCGCATCTCTTCGTCCAGCGCTACTTGTATGAATTTTTTCGCTTCCATGACTTCAGTCTTTCCTTGTCGTGCTTGCCGACGATGAGGTATTCATCGTGTTGTGGCGGTTGATCTGCAAGCGGCATTATAGCCTGAACATTTTTCCAGAGGCAATTTGATAGCGGGTGTGAAATGCCTTGTATCCGTTTTTCCTCGCGGGGATTCACTGCTACAATAAATTTTCTCAATTTTCTGGGAACAGATCGGTGCGATCCGGTGTCTCAGTAATTCGGGTCAAAGAAGACGTTGAGAAGAGCGTAGGTGAACGAGCCGAGTTCGTCAAATAGGAGCCGCATGATGTCGGCAGTGGTTGTTGACCAGGTTTATTCCAGCGCGTCGGTCCAGGTGGCGGGCCACGAGATAGAAGCGCAGTGGATCGAGCGGATTCGACGTGGCGATCACCTCGCCTTTGAGCAGTTGGTGAGAACCTACCAGCACAGCGTTTATCGCTTGCTGTACCGCATGATTGGCGATGGGGAAGAAGCCAGAGACCTTGCTCAGGAAACGTTTTTGAAGGTTTATCAGAAGATTGACCAATTTCGTGGAGAGGCTGATTTGAAAACGTGGATTCTCAGGATCGCCGCCAATCAGGCGATCAATCATCGCCGATGGTGGTTACGCCGGTGGCGGCATCGCACGCTTTCGCTGGACGAGCCGGCGGATGAGCAGCAGTGCGTGCTGAGCGAGACGATCAGCGACCAACATCCGAGCATGGAGCAAGCGCTGCTGGAGCGCGAACGCGATGGCCGATTAGCCCAAGCGTTGCTCAAGATCAAACCCGCCTATCGGGTGGCCGTCGTGTTACGAGACATCGAAGGACTCAGCTACGAGCAGATCGCTGCCGTGCTAAAGATTTCCGTTGGAACGGTCAAGTCGCGCATCTGGCGGGGCCGAGAGTTGTTGAGGCAAGAGGTGATCCAGGACCCGCGTGGGTGGCTCGGATGATTGACCAGCTCCGGCTTGAAAATTGAAAAACGCCGATGGGTCAAACGGCGGGCTCGTTGAACGTCAGGTCAACAACCCTTCTGTCCGCCTGGAGCGGACCAAGCCGGAGCCGGTGAATCATACCTGTTGTTGGTGCGATGAGGAGTTTGAGAATATGCAGTGCGTGCAATACAAAAAACTGGCATCCGCTTATCACGATCGTCAGTTGGACCCAGCAATGCAACGGACGTTGAAGCAGCACATGAGCCACTGTCGAGCGTGCCGCGAGTATTTGGCGCAGCTTCAAGCAGTCGCGGATCGGCTGGCACGCCTTTCAGCGCCCAGTTTACCCACAGACTTTGTTGAGCGAACCGTCGTCGCTTTCAAAGAGCTTCGCTATGAGCCGAAGCCAACCCTGTGGCGGTCGCTGGTTAATTTCGCGTTCATCCATTCACGGCTCGTTTCCACTGTCTGCAGTTTTCTGATCACGATCCTCTGTTCGGGAGCGATCTTAGGACAATTCAAACCAATCCCCCTCAACGTTGTTTCGACTGCCGGATTTGTGCAGTTAACGCAGGCTCAGTTTGATCAGGTCAATGGTCGGGATGACTCACTGCCTCGCGCGGGGTCTTACGCATTTCCGCGAGTCCAACGCGGCAGTCAGATTGATCTGGCATCGGTTGGATTGCCTGCCGCGTCCATTGTTGTCTTAGCGTATGTTCGCTCCGACGGTCGAGCTTCCTTGATCGAAGTGTTAGACCCGCCGAGCTCGCCTCAACTCGTGGCTCGTGTGCAAGGCGCATTGAGCAATTTGCGCTTTCGTCCGGCGCTGGCTGACGGGCGTCCCGTCCCGACGCAACTGGTGTTAGTTGTAGAGCAGATAGATGTCCGTGGCTGATTAGCCCCGCCTGCCGTTAGAGCGCACTGGGTTGCACTAGAGCGGTTTGCGAATAAGTTACGCTGGGAGCGCCCGCTTCCAACGTGCATTACGCGCAAGATGCGGGGCAACAAGGCTAAACGCAATTAAAAATCGCCCCTGCTGCCAAGAGTTCCGAGAAAGGCTGTTTTTTATGAAGCGACCTGGAGAGCAGGAGCAGAACATCCCAAGCGACGTCCTAACGACTTTCTGTGCGCATTTGATGACATCGGCATGATGGTGGGGCAGCATCCAGCGGCCATGCAAGTGGCCCGTGATCACATTGCCAGATGTGCACCATCTGGGTGGAGGTCATCCCCAAGCCCTCTTGCCTAAAGGGGCGCGACCCGTTCCCTCATTAACTCGTTCATGTTGTCAAGGCCCCATCACGGATGCGCTGCTATGGCGCGTCACGAACAGACCACCACAGGGCTTGCTCTGTTGTTCCAGCCGTTGCACGCTTGGCGCTCCTCTGGTCGGCGGTTGCCGCCGCTGCTGGGAGCTCGCTCGGTTCAAAACACCACATGTCAGCGGACGCCAACAACGATACCCCCTACAAGGGGCGTGGTCTTTAATTTGGCGTAAGGTTGAGCTCAGGCGAGCTGTGAGAGCAAAGCCGGAAGCATCTGTGAGAATGCTGACTTGGCCAATACCTGATCACAGCCGG